>VBDE01000013.1 GCA_005883665.1 Betaproteobacteria bacterium | reverse complement strand
CCACTGAGAAGAAGAGATTGCGAAAAGAAACAGACGACAGGATTCGAGTCCGTCTCTACGCGAAGCGCAGAATGATAAGTGTAATCGGAACGTGAAGCAAGAAACTGTCGCGCGCGAATGCCGAGTCCGTCTCGGGAGCTCGGCTCGATACTAGTGCGTCTGGCGCTTCTCGCCGTCGGGTATCAACTCGTCGAGAATCAGGGCGTCAACATTGCCCCGGCGCGTCCATAGCACCATCAGCACGATCACCTTGAGCTTGTCCAAACCCACAACGTCGTTGGGTAAGGCCATCCCGCGCTCGATGATAAGTTCGCGCAGCAGCGGGGTGAGGATTTTTGCCCCCTCAAGAAAAGCAATGAAGCCTCGGCTTTCCAACGACAACTTGGTTGCTTCGTCTGCAGAATAGCCGCGGAAGGATTGTCGTGCGTCTAGGGATTCCGGAAGGGCCTCCTCGGGAAGATCCGTGAGGGTATTCAGCCATTCCAGCGCGTCCTCGATGTCGTCGTTCTCGAAGCCCGCCGCATGCAGCTTGCGCTCGAGCGTATCCTGATCGGGGTAAGTTTCGGTCCGGTAGTAATTCTCGAAAAGGTATACGAGTACGTCGAACATTCGCTATGAATCCTCAGCGGACACGTTGGTATAGACCTCCGGGGAGGCCGGCTATTTTTCCTTCCAGCTCCAACTGCAGCAGAATGGCCGATACGATTTCGGCCGTCAAGCCGCTGCGAGTGATCAAGCCGTCAATATCACAGGGATCGAAACCCATCTTATCGAGCAAGTCGTGACCTGCGCCGGGTTCCGGCGATCTCGTTTCGGGTGCCCCCGCGGCCCCGAGCTCCTCGAGAACGTCTTGCGCACTCTCGACCAGCTTCGCGCCCTGCTTGATCAGCGCGTGACAGCCCCTCGAGAGCGGTGAGTGGATCGAGCCTGGGATGGCGAGCACTTCGCGGCCCTGTTCTGCGGCGAGGCGTGCGGTGATGAGCGAGCCGGAATCGAGGGTAGCCTCGACGACTAGACAACCGCGGGCGAGACCCGAGATGAGGCGATTGCGCCGAGGAAAATTTCCCGCGTTGGGCGGTGTGCCGAGCGGAAATTCGGAAACAAGCGCGCCCCGCAACAAGATTTCCTCCGCAAGCGGCTCGTTGCGACGCGGATACACGATGTCGATGCCGGTGCCCAGCACCGCGATGCTGGACCCTCGTCCCTCCAGGCCGCCGGAGTGCGCAGCGCTGTCGACTCCGATAGCCAAGCCGCTCACGATGACCAGACCAGCCTCGCTGAGCGCTCGCGCGAAGCTCTGCGCATTCTTCAGTCCCTGCGGCGTCGCGTTTCGGCTGCCGACCACGGCAAGCGCCGGGAAAGAAAGGAGCTTCGAGTTGCCGGCAACATACAGCAAAGCCGGTGGATCGGCGATTTCCAGGAGTTGCTTGGGGTATTCGGTGTCGGCAAGGGTGAGCACCCTGTGCTCGGGCCGAGCAGCCCATTCGAGCGCTTTTTCGACTTCGGAGCCGCTGTTTCGCTCGAGGATACCCGCTGCAAGCGCTTCGGGCACGACGCGGCAGAGTTGCGATCGCGTCGCATTCAATATGTTGGTGGGAAGACCGAAAGTGGAAAGCAGGGATCGGAATCTCTGGCCACCGAGCCCGGAGACCAGACTGAGTTCGATCCAGGCGGCCAGGTCGCCTGAATCGTTCATTCGTCAAGCCTCGTCCGGACGGATCTTGATTAGGGGTTCTGCACGATATCTCCCCCTTGCACCGGCCGTGAACTTTCCATTACCAGCGCGTAAGAGACCGAATCGAAGGTACGGAAGATGAAGGCGAGGCCGTAGCGCTCCGGAGGCAGCTGAATGGCCGGAGAGCGGTCGCGCGATTTCAGATAATCTTTCTGATCGTAGACCACGACGTTGCGGTAGACAGCAAGCACGTGTCCGATCTCCAAGCCGTCGCGCCTGCCTCTATTGATGGAAATGATCGAATCGCGCCCGCCCACGCTGGTGGCGAGAGCATCGTAAAGCCCGATGATTCGGCCGCTTACCACTGAACTCGGCGCATGAGGCACATATTGGGGGATGGTCGGCGGGGGCGCGGGAATGAGTCGATCTCCCGCAGAAATCTCCTTCTTGGAATTCACGATTTGTACGGTAGCGGGTTCGCCGCTTCGCGCCACGCGGGCCGTACCCAGGAACACGGCTTCGAACCCCAGGGTCCTCTGGTTGTCAGGGTCGACCAGCGGTCGCCCAGCGCGATAGATTTGCCAAACGGGCGCGTCGGTGTCACCAAAACCGCTGACATAGGCCACATTGCCGGGGCCTACGTTGACGCGATTTTCCTCGGTAGCGATAATCCGCGGGGCCCTGTCGAGACCGCCTTCCTCGATGATCAATGGCTGCGTCAGAAACGGCTCGATCGCCCTGGGCGAAATGGCGGGTATCGCCTCCGATGTCAGGGGCTGAGTGTAGATGCGCGGCAGAAGCTTTACCCCTTCTTCTGCACCCCCAAGCCCACGGCCGCCGCCGGCATCGCTGAGACGCAATTGCGGCGGCGACGCGCTGCGGTCGAGGACGAGGACATCCCCCGGGGAAATGTTGTGCGGGTTTCTGATCTGCTCCTCGTTCATACGCCAGATTTCCGGCCAGCGCCATTGATCGTTAAGGAATTTAGTGGCGATGCTCCAAAGCGTATCGCCCCTTTGGACAACGTAGCGGTCCGGCGCCGTATCCTTTACCTGCAAATCGCCCTGTGCAAGCACCAACAACCCCGCGCCCGCGAGCGCGAATGCTAGGAGAGCTGTGATAGACTTTTGCATGACCGCCTCGTCTGGATTTAGCTGCCGCAATCCCTATATTAGCTTTCGCGACTTGCTTTTTACAGTCTGCATTAAATTCTGCATCTAATTCTTTCAATTTGCAAGTATTTATGGCGTTGCTGAATATCCTTCGCTACCCCGATCCGAGGCTCTATAAGAGGGCCGCGCCCGTGCTGGAGGTCGACGAGTCGGTTCGCGCCTTGGTCCGGAACATGGCCGAAACTATGTATGCAGCGCCGGGGATGGGACTCGCGGCGACGCAGGTTGACGTGCACCAAAGGCTGATCGTCATTGACGCCTCCGAGAGCCGAAATGAGCTCCTGGTTTTGATCAATCCGGAGATCGTCAGCAGCGAGGGCGTTCAGTATCGCGAGGAAGGCTGCCTGTCGGTTCCAGGAATCTACGAACCGGTTGAGCGTGCCGAGCGCGTGACGGTGCGCGCGCTTGGCCTAGACGGAGGATCCTTTACCATCGTCGCAGAGGAACTCCTCGCGGTCTGCATCCAGCACGAAATGGATCACCTCGAGGGTAAAATTTTCGTCGACTATCTGTCGCGCCTCAAGCAGCAGCGCATCAAGGCGAAACTTCAAAAACAACTCCGCAAGACGGCCTGAGGCGGGTTGGGACCCCGCCGACTCGTTATTCGACGACTGCCGAAGCGCTGTCTTTCGCGCAAGCCCTGAACGGGTGCCGCATCCGTGAATGTCCTCTTCGCCGGCACTCCTGAATTTGCCGCACGGTGTCTTGAGACGCTCCTCGGGTCCCGCCATCGTGTGGTCGGTGTGATGACTCAGCCGGATCGACCCGCCGGGCGTGGTTTTGCGCTGGCGCCATCACCAGTGAAGAAGCTGGCGGCAGCGCGAGGCATTCAGGTAACCCAGCCCATGAGTCTGCGAGACGCGCAGGCGCGAGCGGAGCTCAAACATTTCCGAGCTGACGTCATCGTGGTCGCCGCTTATGGCTTGATTCTGCCGCAGCCGGTGCTCGAGCTTCCTCGGTACGGGGCAATCAATATTCACGCGTCCCTGTTGCCGCGATGGCGCGGCGCAACGCCCATTCAGCGGGCACTGCTGGCCGGTGATCGGGACACCGGTGTATCGATCATGCAGATGGACGCCGGGCTCGACACAGGCCCAGTGCTGATGCAGGAAAAAATCCCGATCCTGGAAGAAGACACCACAGGCACGCTGCACGATCGGCTCGCGGAACTTGGAGCGAAACTCATAGTGCAAGCTCTGGATGTCTTGGAAGCCGGCGCGGTCAAGGCGACGCCTCAACCAACCGAGGGGGTGACGTACGCAGCCAAGCTCGAAAGGCGCGAGGCTCGCGTGGACTGGCGTGAGAGTGCGGTGAGCGTGAATCGCCAGGTTCGCGCGCTCAATCCGTCACCTGGCGCGGATGCACGCGTGCGCGGGGCGGAGCTCAAGATTTGGCGTTGCGCTACGGCAGCCGCGCGGGGGAATCCGGGTGAGATACTGAGCGCAGGTCCGCGCGGCTTGTGCGTCGCCTGCGGGGAAGGCGCTCTGGTTATAACCGAGTTGCAGCGCTCCGGGGGAAAGCGACTGCCCGCCGCCGAATTTCTCAGAGGGTTTTCGCTTTCGGCTGGCGAATGCTTCGAAGCCCAGTAGCAAGGGCGGTCAAACGCACTGCGCCTATAATGCACGTAACGCCCGTGACCTTGCGCAGTGCATCCGTGTCCACCGTTTCCGCCGGCCATTCCCTTGCGCACGCCTTTGTTGCCGCCGCCGAAGCCATCGGGCGCGTTTCCGGGGGGGAGAGCCTGAATATTGCGCTCGCCGACCTGAAACACCGTGCATCGGCGCAAACGCTTGCTGCGGCAGCACAGGATCTTTGCTACAACACGCTGCGGAGCTACGGGGTGGTCGACGTGGCCCTAGAGCGACTGCTGCAGAAGCCTCTCACGGATTTTCCGGTGCGTGGGTTGCTGCTCACCGCGCTCGCGGAACTCGCAGCGCGGCCGCAGTCCGCGCACGCGGTCGTGCATCAGGCGGTGGAGGCGGCCGGTTTGCTTGGGCACTCGCGCGCGAAAGGGCTGGTCAACGCGGTAATGCGCAACTTTCAGCGCCGCATGCCCGAGCTGCTCTCGGAGATCCAGTCTACCGAGCCTGGCCGTTACCGTCATCCGCAATGGTGGATCGACGCGTTGCGCCTGGCCTATCCGCGCGAGTGGGAGTCCGTCCTGTTGGAGTCGAACCGACATCCTCCCATGGTTTTGCGGGTAAACCGGCGACGACTCTCTGCGAAGGGGTATCTGGAGAAACTGGACCGGGCTGGAATTCCCGCGCAGGCGCTGGGACACGATGCGGTGCTGCTGGAAAAGCCCCGCCGGGTAGAGCGGCTCCCAGGATTTGCAGCAGGCGAGGTCTCGGTGCAGGATGCCGGCGCTCAGCGAGCGGCGCCGCTTCTGGATGTTCGCGACGGGATGCGGGTGCTGGATGCCTGCGCGGCGCCAGGTGGCAAAACCGGACACCTGCTTGAGCTTGCCCAGTGCGAGCTTCTCGCGGTGGACGCGGACAGCGTGCGGGCGCGGCGTATCGCCGAAAATCTCTCCAGACTGAAGCTCTCGGCGAAAGTCGTGGTCGGCGATTGCCGCAAGCCGGAGGATTTCTGTGAGGGGAGGCCTTTCGACCGCATTCTTCTGGATGCGCCTTGCTCGGCATCGGGCGTGGTGCGGCGCCACCCCGACATCAAATGGCTGCGTCGGAGGACCGATGTATCCGAGTTCGGTCGCACGCAGGCGCAATTGCTGGAAGCCTTATGGCGGGTACTCGCCCCCGATGGTAAATTGTTGTACGCCACGTGCTCGGTGTTTCCCGAGGAGAACGGCGCTCAGGTGGACAATTTTCTTCTGCGGCACCCGGACGCTAAAATGCTTCCGCTCCCAGGGCTCGCCGAGAATGACAAAGGGGCCCCACGGCCTTTGGAGGGCCAGATCCTGCCGAGCGCCAATAGCGACGGCTTCTTCTACGCCTTGTTGAGAAGAACCACTGCCTAAGCTGAGGAATGAACACAAGCTTGCGTCGATTGGTTGCCGCGCTCGCGGCAAGCTTCGTTGCGTCGGCGCTAGCCCAGCCCATCCAGGTTAACAACGTAGGGTTGGAAATCGCCGAGACGCGCTATTTCCTGAACGCGGATTTTCACCTTGATCTGACCGCGCCGCTCCTAGAGGCCCTGAAAAGCGGCGTATCGCTCGGCTTCCTCGTGGAGTTCCAGCTGACACGGAGGCGATGGTACTGGTTCGACGAGAAAACCGCCTCCGAAAAGCTGGAGCTGCGGCTTTCCTATCTCCCGCTGACGCAACAGTACCGGCTGTCGAGCGGCACGCTGCATCAGAACTTCCCCACGCTCGCCGAGGCGCTGGAGGCACTCGGCAGGGTCCACGGCTGGCCGGTGCTGGGACAGGACCAGGTCGACAACGGCCGAGCCTACGTTGCTGCGGTGCGCCTGCGCCTTGATCCGGCTCAGCTGCCAACGCCGTTCCGCGTGAGTGCTGTCACCAACCGCGAGTGGACGGTGACGTCTGATTGGAAGCGATTTCCGTTCACTCCGCTCGCGCCGGTGCAGGAGGCCCGATGACCTACGTGCTCATCGCCAGCGCAGCGCTCGGCGGCATCTTGCTGTTCCTGCTTGCCGCGGCGACTGCCAACTCGCCCCTCTTCGCCGAGCACTATCCGCTGCTGCTCGGCCTGAACGCGGCGATCGCTCTGGCGCTCCTCGGGCTCGTCGTGTATCAGTTGGCGATCCTCGCGCGGCAGCGCCGCACCAAGGTGTTCGGTTCGCTGCTGACCTTCCGGGTGCTAGTCATGTTTGCTCTGGTGGGGGTGGTTCCCGGGCTCCTCGTCTATACCGTGTCGCTGCAGTTCCTTGCGAAGAGTATTGAATCTTGGTTCGACGTGCGTGTCGAGCGCGCGCTAGAGGGGGGACTCAATCTCGGCCGGGCGGCGCTCGACGTCATGTTGAACGAACTGCTTCTGAAAGCTCATGTGATGGCGCTTGATCTCTCCGAGACCCCGAGACGCGAGCAACCCACTGCGCTTGCTCGTTTGCGTGAGCAGGCCTACGTCGAGGAAGCGTGGCTCATGACCGAAGGAGGGCAGGTGCTGGCGAGGGCGAGCCGGGAGGCGGGCAAGCCCGTGCCGCCTGCCCCAAGTACGCAGGCGTTGCGCGATGCGCGGCAGGTGCGCGGTCATGGCCTGGTCGAGCCGGTCGGGGACAAGGGACTCTTGCTGCGAGTGATCGTTTCCCTGGAGAGTCCAAGGCGCGCCGACGAGCCGCACTTGCTGCAGCTTACGCAGTGGGTGCCGCAGACGCTCGCCGAACAAGGCGAATCAGTGCAAAGCGTGTATCGTGCATACAAGGAGCTGTCGCTGTCTCGCCAGGGGCTGAAGGAGATC
>VBDE01000012.1 GCA_005883665.1 Betaproteobacteria bacterium | reverse complement strand
TACTTGAGCGCGAGGCCGTGCTCGCGCAGGAGGCGCACGTCGCGCTCCACCTGCTCGGTGACCGGATCGATCAGCACCGCCTCATGGTTTGAATCGTCGGCGATGAGATACGTGAGAGTGGACGATGCCGGGTCGAAAAGCTGTTTGAAGAACATGACGTCCTCCGATCGGATACGTCCACGCGCTCAAGGCTGGGCCTTCAGCAGCTCCGTGGCGGCGTACGCCATCCCGGTCTGGTCGAGCCGCTCGAGGGACAGGCGCCGGGCTTCATCATAATGCAAATAGTTCTGCGCGGCCGCGCGCAGATAGGACGGGTCGTAATGGGTGACGAGAAGGTCCGCGACCAGCTCCTCCCACGCGCCCGAGTCGGTCTGCGCGAGCCAGCGCCCGATCACGGCGCGGCCGTAGCGGCTCGTCAAACATCGCAGCTTCTCCTTGAGCGCTGCGGGCTTCTCCAGAAAATGCCGGTATTCCTCGATCAGAAAGCGCACGCGCTCAGGCAGAGGCACCTCCAGGCGCAGACACTCCCCCTCGCGCATGCGGTCGAGGAGCTTCGCGGGCACCTGCAGCTGGCCGATTTTCTTGCTCTCCGCCTCGACGAAGACGGGGCGCGCGGGATCGAGACGCTTCAGCGCGTTCCACACCAGGCTGTCGAACATCTTCTGCGAAGGCTGCGGCTCGCCCGGAAGCTCGCCGAGCAGCGAGCCGCGGTGGCGGGCGAGGCGCTCCAGATCGAGCACCTGCGCGCCCTGTGCCGCGAGCGCGGCGAGGAGGCGACTCTTGCCGCTTCCGGTGGCGCCGCACACCACCCGGAACCGGAAGCGTTGCGGTGTCTCAACGAGCTGCCCCATGACTTCGCGACGGTACGCGCGGTAGCCGCCTTCGAGCGTCGCCGCGTCCCAGCCGACCTGGCGCAATACGTGGGCCATCGCCGCGGAGCGTTGCCCGCCGCGCCAGCAATAGACGAGGGGGCGCCAGCCTTGCCCGCGGCCGCGGAAGCGCTCCTCGATATGCTGCGCGATGTTCTTCGACACGAGCGCCGCGCCGATTTTTTTTGCGTCGAACGGGGAGATCTGCTTGTAGAGCGTGCCCACGTGCGCGCGCTCGGCGTCGTCGAGCACCGGGCAGTTCACGGCTGCCGGCACATGATCGAGCGCGAATTCGGCGGGCGAGCGCACGTCGATCACCTCGTCAAAGGCGTCGAGCTGTGCTACCGTAACGGTGTTCAAGCGTTTCAGTTCCATCCCCAATTCTATCCATGAACGCCCCCGCCGATCTCATCCGCCTGACGCAGTTCTCCCACGGGGGCGGCTGCGGCTGCAAGATCGCGCCGGCTGTACTCTCCGAGATCCTCGCCAAGACCCCGATCCGCGGGCTGCCGAAGGATCTGCTGGTGGGGATCGAATCGAGCGACGACGCCGCCGTATACCGGTTGAACGACGAGCAGGCGATCGTCGCTACCACCGATTTCTTCACGCCCATCGTCGATGACCCCTACGACTTCGGCCGCATCGCCGCGACCAACGCGCTCTCGGATGTGTATGCGATGGGCGGCAAGCCGATTTTCGCGCTCGCCATCGTCGGCATGCCGCTCGAAAAAATGCCGGTCGAGGTGATTCAAAGAATCATCTCCGGAGGAGAGTCGGTGTGCGCGCAGGCCGGGATCCCTATCGCGGGCGGCCATTCCATCGACACGCTCGAACCGATTTATGGTCTTGTGGCGCTCGGTCTCGTGCACCCGAAGAAAGTGAAGAGGAACGACCGCGCGCGCTCGGGCGATGTTCTCATACTCGGCAAACCGCTCGGCGTCGGCATCCTTTCCGCCGCGCTCAAGAAAGGCAAGCTCTCCGCTTCGGGCTACAAGCAGATGGTGGAGATCACCACGCAACTCAACACGCCCGGCACCGCGCTTGCCGACCTGGAAGACGTTCACGCGCTCACCGACGTCACCGGCTTCGGCTTGGCAGGGCATCTCCTCGAGATCTGCCGCGGATCGAAGCTCGGCGCTGAGATCCGCTTCGACGATCTTCCGGTCTTACCCGAAGCGCTCGAATGGGTGAAAGAAGGCACCGCAACCGGCGCCTCCGACCGCAACTGGAAGGGCTACGGGCACGAAGTGCGCATGCCTGCCGGCGCGCCGGACTGGAAGCGCAAGTTGATCAGCGATCCGCAGACGAGCGGGGGGTTGCTCGTGGCTTGCGCTCCTGCCGCGGAAAAGCGCGTGGTCGAGGAATTTCGCAAGCAGGACTTTCCTCTCGCCCGCCGCGTTGGTTCGATGCAGGCTGGCGCGCCGACGCTCGCCCTTACCTAGGCGGCGCGATCAGCATAGCCGCAAGCTTCCGCCACACGTTTTCCATGAGTATCGGCTGCGCCTCGGCGACCAGGTGCAGGTTGTCCGCCTGAAACATCTCGCGCTCGTTGGGTACGCCTTCCAGCAGGAACGGCACGAGCGGAACGCCTTCGTCGCGAGCGATGTCGCGAAACGCGGCGCGAAACGCGTTGACGTACTGCGCGCCGTAGTTCGGCGGGAGCTGCATGCCGACCAGTATCACGCGCGCGCCCTGGCGCTTCGCCGCCTGGACGATCGCCGCCAGATTGGTTTTCATCTGCGCGATCGGCAGCCCGCGCATGCCGTCGTTCGCGCCGAGCTCGACGATCACGATCGCGGGCTGGGCCTTGGCGAGCGCGGCGCCGATGCGCGTTGCGCCGCCGGCCGATGTTTCGCCGCTGATGCTCGCGTTGACCACGGTATAATTTGATTTTCTTTGTTTGAGCCGCTCGCCGAGCAAGGCCACCCAGCCGGCGTTCTGCGGGATCCCGTAGGCGGCCGAGAGACTGTCCCCGTATACCAGGATGGTCGGCGCGGCGATTGCCGCTCCGCTGCAAGCGAGCAGGACTGAAAACAGAATCGATCTCATGTCTGATTTTTCCCAAGCTATCGTGCAGGCCGCCGGATTGTCCAAGGTCGTTCCTCTGAACGAAACTTCGGCCAACGGCACGCCGGGGGTGGGCGAGTTGGTTATTTTGCAAGACATTTCGCTCAAGGTCATGCCCGGCGAGGCGGTGGCCATCGTCGGGGCCTCGGGCTCCGGCAAATCGACCCTTCTCGGGCTGCTCGCGGGTCTGGATACGCCGAGCTCAGGTCAGGTGCGGCTCGATGGCGCGGACCTCTTCGGTCTGGACGAGGACGGGCGCGGCGCTCCGGGCGAGGCTGCTCGGATTCGTGTTCCAGTCGTTCCAACTGCTCCCGTCGCTGAACGCCCTGGAGAACGTGATGCTGCCCCTCGAGCTCGCGGGCGAAGCGGCCGCAGCGAACCGGGCCGCGAGCATGCTCGAGCGCGTGGGTCTCGCCGAGCGGCTGCGGCATTACCCGAAGACGCTCTCGGGAGGCGAGCAGCAGCGCGTGGCGCTCGCTCGTGCATTCGTCACCCAGCCGAAGCTTCTCCTGGCCGACGAGCCCACCGGGAATCTCGACGCCGCGACCGGCGCAGGCGTGATCGATCTCATGTTCGAGTTGAACGCCGAGCGCGGAACGACGCTGCTACTGGTGACGCACGACGAGGCGATCGCCGGCCGCTGTGGCCGGAAGATCCGGCTCGCCGCCGGCCGGATCGACGGCGAGGGCTAGAGCGTGCTGCCTCTCGCCCTCCGGATGCTCCTGCGCGACTGGCGCGCGGGAGAACTGCGCGTGCTCGCGCTCGCCCTCGTGCTCGCCGTTGGCGGCGTATCTAGCGTCGCCTTCTTCGCCGATCGCGTGCGGCAGGCGCTCACGCGCGAAGCGCACCAGGTGCTCGGCGCCGATATGCTGATGACGGCCGACCATGCCTGGGCCCCGGAGTTTCGCGACGAGATCGTTCGGCGGGGGCTTCAACGCGCCGAGAGCATGAATTTCGTCAGCATGGTACGCGCGGGCAACGAGACGCTCCTCGCGGCGGTGAAGGCGGTGACGCCGGGCTACCCCTTGCGCGGAAAGCTGCGCATCGCCCCCGGCCTGAATCTCCCGGACGCGGACACCGATGCCGTCCCGCCGCGGGGCACGGTGTGGCTCGACGAACGCATGATGGCGGCGCTCAAGGTGCGCCCGGGCGACGCGATCGAGCTCGGCCGGGCGCGATTTCGCGCCGGCGCGGTGCTCACGCTCGAGCCCGACCGCGGCGTGTCGTTCATGAATTTCGCGCCGCGCCTGATGATGCAGCTCGATGATCTGCCCGCCACGCGCCTGGTGCAGCCCGGAAGCCGCATCAGCTATCAGCTCCTCGCCGCGGGTGAGCGCGAGGGAATCCGGCAGCTCGAGCAATGGACGAGAGCCCGCCTCGGACGGGGCGAGCGCGTCGACAGCCTGGATAACGCGCGGCCCGAAGTGCGCGCGGGCCTGGACCGTGCCCAGAGCTTCCTCGGGCTCACCGCCATGCTTGCCGTGGTCCTGTCCGCGGTCGCGATCGCGCTCGGCACGCGGCGCTATACGCAACGGCACCTCGACGGCTACGCCGTGATGCGCTGCCTGGGCGCCGCGCAATCGCAGCTCTTCGCCCTGTTCGCCTGGGAGTTTCTCGTACTCGCGCTCGCGGCCTCCCTTGCGGGCTGCGCGCTCGGTTTCGTCGTGCAGAACCTGGTCGCTTGGTGGCTCGCAGCACTCATACCGGGGACCTTGCCGCCGCCCGGGCCTGCGCCGGTGCTGCAGGGAGCGGCGACGGGGCTCGTGCTGTTGCTCGGGTTTGCCTTGCCGCCTCTGCTCCAGCTCAAAGACGTGCCGGCGCTGCGCGTGATCCGGCGCGACGTCGGGCCTCCGAGGCAAGCGGCCCTCGCTGTATACATTGTGGGATTGGCCGCGGTGTTCGGGCTGCTTCTCTGGCAGGCGGGCGAGCTGAAGCTCGCGAGCTACGTGTCCGGGGGCTTTGCTGCCGCGTTCGGAATCTTTGCGGCGATCGGCTACGGCGCTTTGCAATTGATCGGGCGGCTCGGCCGGACCGGCAGCGTCTCCTGGCGTTATGGTTTGGCGAACCTCCTGCGGCGCCCGCGCGCCAACGCCGTGCAGATCGTGGCGATCGCGGTGGGACTCACCGCGATCCTGCTCCTCACGCTGATCCGGGGCGATTTGCTCGACGCCTGGCGCGGGCGGCTCCCGCCGGACGCGCCCGACCGGTTTCTCGTCAACATCCAGCCCGAGCAGCGACAGCCTCTGGCCGAATTCCTCGAGCGCAACGGCGTGAAGCGCCTGCAGAGCTTTCCCATGGTGCGCGCGCGCCTGGTCGCCATCAGCGGAAAGCCGGTGGGTGCGGAAGATTATTCGGACGAGCGCGCCAAGCGCCAGATCGAGCGCGAATTCAATCTGACCTATCTGTCCGAATTGCCTTCCGACAACAAGATCACCGAGGGCGCCTGGTTCGGCCCCGAAGATCTCGAGCGCGGCGCGGTCTCGGTGGAGCATTGGATCGCCGAGCGCTTCGGCATCCGGCCCGGCGATGCGCTCGAATTTCTTTCGGCGGGCCGCAGCTTTTCCGCGCCGGTCACGAGCGTGCGCAAGCTCGATTGGGACTCGATGCGCCCGAATTTCTTCTTCATCACCACCCCGGCGTTGCTCGAAGACTTCCCGGCGAGCTACATCGCGAGCTTTCATGCGCCTGCAGGCGATGCGCTCCTGACCTTGCGCCTCTCGCAGGCGTTTCCCAACCTCACCGTAATCGACGTGAGCGTGATCCTGCGGCAGGTGCAGATGGTGATGGATCAGTTGATCGGGGCGGTGCAGCTGGTGTTCCTGTTCGCGCTCGGCGCCGGCGTGCTGGTACTGTACGCGGCGCTGCTCGCGACCCAGGACGAGCGCACGCACGAGGCGGCGGTGATGCGCGCGCTCGGGGCAAGCCGCGCCCAGGTGCTCGCCGCGCAGCGCGCCGAGTTCGCCGTGCTCGGCGCGATCGCGGGTCTGCTCGGCTCGCTCGGCGCGACCGCGATCGGCTGGACGCTCGCAACGCGCGTGTTCCAGCTCGACTTCATCTGGAACGGCTGGATCTGGCTGGCCGGCCCCGCTCTCGGGCTCGCGTGCATCGTCTTGAACGCCTGGGCGGGCGCGCGCGCGGCCTTGAGCCGCCCGCCGATGGCGGCGCTGCGCGAGGTCATTTGAGTGAGAGCCGGCGTTACAATGGCCCATGGCTGAAATCGCGCTCATCGTCGCCGCCGCGAGCCTGGCCGTTCTCGTCTGGCTCGCACTAGGCTTTGCCCGCTTGCGGAGCTCGCTCAAAGACCCCGTCGCCGCCGTTGCGCCGCTCCTGGAGGAGAAGCACCGTGCGATGCTCACCGATCTGCACATCGGGCTCACCCAGCAGGGCGACCGGCTCGGACGCCATCTCACCGATTCGAGCGAGCGGCTCTCCGCCAAGATCGACCAGCGCCTGGATCAGATCGCGGGCAAGGTCGACGAGCGCCTCGACGAGGGTTTCAAGCAAACCAATGAGACCTTTGTCAACGTCATGCAGCGCCTGGCGACCATCGACGAGGCGCAGAAGAAGATCGAAACCCTGACGGGCAGCGTCGTGAACCTTCAGGAGCTGCTCGGGGACAAGCGTTCGCGCGGTGCCTTTGGCGAGGTCCAGCTTGAGGCCCTGGTGAGGAACGTTCTACCGCCCGCGGCGTTCGAGCTACAGTTCACACTCTCCAACGGCATGCGCGTCGACTGCGCGCTGCGCCTTCCGCCGCCCACCGGATTGGTGACGGTGGACTCGAAGTTTCCCCTGGAGAACTACCACCGCATGTTCGACCGCGAGGCGGACCAGGTGGAGCGCGCGCTCGCGCAAAAGCAGTTCAAGGCCGATATCCGCAAGCACGTCGACGACATTGCAAGGAAATACATCGTCGCGGGCGAAACCTCCGACGGCGCGGTGATGTTCGTCCCGGCGGAGGCCGTATTCGCCGAGATCCACGCTTACCATCCCGAGGTCGTCGAGTACGCGATCGGCAGGCGCGTGTGGATCGTCTCGCCGACGACGCTGATGGCGGTGCTGAACACCGCACGCGCTGTGCTGAAAGACGTGGAGACGCGCCGGCATATCCACATCATCCAAGAGGAACTGGGCAAGCTCGGCGTCGATTTCCAGCGTTTCGACGAGCGCATGAAGAAGCTCGCCGAGCACATCCGCCAGGCGCACCAGGACGCCGAGGACGTGCAGGTCTCCAGTCGAAAGATCTCGCAGCGCTTCCAGCAGATCGAAGCCGCGGAAATCGAGGAGAAGCCCTCGGCCAACGTGGTGCGGCTAGAGCCGGACAGGAAGTGATTCGAGGCCATGAAATGACCCAGACCACCGCGCACGCCCGCTGCCAAGCTCTGCTCGAAGTGATGCGCAACCGGCTCACGACGCGCCAGTTCGATCCCGGTTGTATCGTGCCGCGCGAGCACTACGATCTCATCCTCGAAGCCGCGCGCCATGCCCCCTCGGGCGCTAACGCGCAGCCCTGGCATTACATCATCGTCACCGATCCCGGAACGAAGAAAAAGATCGCCGACTATTTCGTAGAGGAGCAGCGGCGCCGCGCCAAGCTCAAGATGAAGTTTCCCACGCCGAACTACCGTGGGCTGGAGACGGCACCCGGGATGATCGTCGTGGTCGCTGACTTCCGCTTCACTCGCGCCTTTCCAGTGCTCATGGACGGCAGCGATCTCGACCGCCAGTACCACGAGAACGCCGAGCGCATCCTTCTGCAGAGCGTGGCGGCCTCGACCATGTCCGCGCATCTCGCCGCGGCCGCCCTCGGCTACAACGTTTGGTGGGTGACGGCGATCGGCCAGGAGACCGCGCAGAAGGCCATGCGCCCGCTGCTCGGCGTGCCGGAGGAGCTCTCGATCATCGACATCTTCTGCTTCGGCCCCGCGGCGAAGGCGCCTTACAAGCGCTGGAAGAAGAAGCTCGATGAGATTCGCAGTTGGGATCGCTTCGACATGAAGCAATTCATGACTCTCGATCAGATCAACGAATGGATCAAGGAGACGCGGCACAAGGTGATGTACCGCGACGAGTCGAAGATCGATTAGGCCGGCTGAAAAAAATGCCCGCAACTCGCGTTGCGGGCATTGTTTGATCGCTGCGTTTGCCAATCAATTATCGTCAACGTTGTTACCCGCGATGGTCATCGTTGTTACCGCGATGGTCATTGTTGTTACCGCGATGGTCATCGTTGTTACCGCGATCGTCATCGTTGTTACCGCGATGGCCATCGTTGTTACCGCGATCGTCATCGTTGTTACCAAAGTCATCGATGCGGCTGATCTTCCAGATCGTGGTACCTGGTGGACTACGGCGCGCCGCCCGGATCGCGCACCGCGCCGTAGTCCACCAGGTACGCCGCCCCGTCCGGCCCGAAGCGGATGGTGGTCGGCCGATTGATGCCGCGGACCTGGCTGGTGAAAGCCTGGTCGCTTTCGCCCGCGCATTTCGGCGTACCGTCCGGGTCGTGGCGCTGGTCGCTCTGTCTGCAGTTGAAAGCGAAGCGGGAGAGCTGCAGTTCGCTCGGGCTCGTGCCGGTGAAGTTGACGAGCTCGATGTCATGTCCCGCCGAGGGATCGCCGTTTTCTGGCGAGAAGCCGAAATCGCCTTCGCGCGACACCAGCACTGCATTCTTCTTCACCATGCCGCCTGCGAATGAATTGGGCACGAAATCGAGGCCTACTGCCGCCACGTCCGACGGCTCGAGCGCCAGAGGCGCCGCCGGCTGCTGCGGGAAAAAGGCGAGCACCGGGCGAACCGGCTTGTCCTTTATCAAGCCTTCCTTTGACGTACCTGACGCATCGCCTCCCGTGCGCGGATTGAACACCGACTGGGTGGAGTCGAGGAAACCGAAGCGGTCCGGCCAACCGTGCCATTCCGGCGTGCCGTCCGGATTCTGGCGTACGACCGCCAGCCGGTCGGGCGCGTTGTTGGTCGGACGGGCGCCGCGTTCGTCCTCGCCGTTCTCCGAGATCATCAACTGGCCCTGCAGCGGATGGTCAGCCGGAGAGAAGCGGATGCCGTACGGGTTGCGGAATCCCCACGCCACGGGCTCGATGGTGTTCTGCGGATTCGAAATCTTGGCGCGCAGGATCGCGCCCGTGCACATGCCCCTGCTCGTCGCATCTTCGAACGCCGGCACGACCGCGCCAGGCCGGGCCACGTTATGGTTGGAGTAGCCGCTGGTCACGTGGGGTACTGGGTGATTTGGGCTGACGCCCGATTCCCAGACCCGTTATCGTGGCCGGTGACGCCCGAATTCGTTGCGGAGCCTTGCGACCAATAGAGCCAGCCGTCCTTGACGAGGATTTGCTCGGTGGGATGGTCGCCGGTGGGCAGACCGGTGATCACCGGGGTGACCGTTCCGGTATTGAGGTTTACGGTCACTATCCTGGAGGTGTTGTTGCCCCGGCCAGGCGCACCGCGCGCACCCTGATTGGAATCGGTCGCGAACAACCTCCCGCCCGCGGTGTCGTGCTCGAATGAGAGCCCGATAGCGGGACCGTCGGCCTGAAAACCTCCGCCGCCGGCCGTCGGCTTTCCTAGCGGGCCGCTAACTTTGTTGCCGTTCTGGTCGAAGATGAGCACGCCGGGCGTGAACGGATTGTTTGCCGCGAATCTGGGAACGCCGGGCACGAGCTCGTTGTTATTGCACCGGCTCGGCAGCCCGGTGCCGGATTCCAGCACCACCACCTTGAAGCTCTGCTTGTCGCCAACGAAGGCGACATCCGTGGGGAAGTTGAGGTCTCTGGCGAATACCTCGACCTTGTAGCCCGTCGGCACGACGATGTCTTCAGCGTGTCCGGGGTTGTAGAACGCCGTCTCTGTAGGGCAGACCGGATTGGATTTCTGGGCCCACGCCGCCAACGGGGCGGCGGCGAGGCCGGCAAGGAGCAGCGCAGCGGCAACCGCGCCCTTTCCTCGTCGACGGGGCGAACCCCGCGCAGTGCTGCAGTGGGACAAGCAGGATGAGTGTGGCTTCAATAAAACGATCCCCTTCATAAAACCTCCTTTTGGACTCTTGCCGCCCGTGGGCCGCGCGAATCCGTAGCACAATTGAAATGGAACGCGGATTTGGTCATTGCAGATGAACTACAGTTCGCCCCTCCGCCCGTCGTTCCGGCCATCCTGGAAACATCGGCGGGAAGAATTTCATACCGGCGGACACATAGATTCTATCGCCGGGAAAGTTGGAAACGCCAGCGGAAAATTATGAGAATTGAATATGCCATTTGCCCCGTGCGCGACGAAGTGGTGACGCGCTGCACAAGCGGCCGGGGCACGGTTTGATTTAGAATCTATCCGCCGGAATGACTACATGCGTGTAATTTTTATGACGGTCGTTCTGGAGTTCAGCCCTTATCGAGTCGCCAAATACGTCGAGTGGCACGTCACAGCTCAGCCAAAGGACTAGACCCGTGAAACCCTTTTTTCTTCGCTTCCTTGCAGTTTGCGTCGCGGGGCTCTTCGCCACCGCCGCATCGGCCCAGCAGGACTTCTCCAAGGTCGAGATCCAGACCGAGAAGCTCGCCGACACCGTATACATGATGACCGGCGAAGGGGGGAACCTCGGCGTTTCGGTCGGCGAGGACGCCGTGTTCGTGATCGACGACCAGTTCGCGCCGCTCACGCCCAAAATCTTGGCCGCGATCGCCAAGCTCACCTCCAAACCTGTCCAGTTCGTGCTGAACACGCACTGGCACTTCGATCACACCGGCGGCAATGAAAACCTGGGCAAGGCGGGGGCGATCATCGTCGCGCACGAGAACGTGAGAAAGCGTCTATCGACCGAAGGCTTCATCGAGTTTTTTGGTATGAAGACCAAGCCCGAGGCAAAAGTCGCGCTGCCGGTGGTCGCTTTCACGCGCGATCTGACGTTCCACCTTAACGGCGACGAGCTGGTGGTGAGCCACGTTCCGCGCGCTCACACCGACGGCGACAGCATCGTGCGGTTCAGGAAGAGCAACGTCATCCACACGGGCGACACCTTCTTCAACA
>VBDE01000011.1 GCA_005883665.1 Betaproteobacteria bacterium | reverse complement strand
CCCTCGTAGGCGAGCTGCGCTCCCACGTTGAGGCCTCGCGCGAGCTCCGTCCTGGCGCCGCCTTCGAGGATCCCCTGGGTGGTGCGCGCGAACCAGGGCTTTCCGTAATATCTCACCGTCGGAATCAAATCGGTTCGCTGCGCGACCGAGCCGTCGTACGCGGGCCGCGTGCGCACGCCGGCACCTATCCACGCGTATTCCGGCAAGGCGGTCTGGGCGAGGGCCGCAAGCGGAACGATCAGCAGAAGAGCGAGCGCCATGCATCGCGCAGTCATGGGCAAAGTGTACCGCGAGCCGTTCGTCCCCCCAATTCCGGCGCGATCAGGAGGCGCGGAGAAATTCGACTAGGGCTTCCAGGACCTCGTCCGGCTTTTCGCCCATGAGGTTGTGGCCGGCTGAGCCCAGCGTCACCACGGTCGAATTCGGAACCGCCCTGGCGAGGTCGCGTCCCGCGCGGGCGGGGGTCATCGCATCGCGCGCACCGAGCAGGAATAGCGCGGGGCATTTAACTTGCGCGGCGCGCTCGAATCCCGTTTTGTATCCGTCGCAGGCGGCGAAGTCGGCGTGCAGCACCCCCGGCTTCTGCCGCTGCATCAGCCTCAGGTTCCCGCCGATCACCCAGAATCCCGGGCCCGGATTGCTCGGATAGTGCGCGTAGCCGGAGTGAGACCAGGCGTTGATCATGCCGTGGGCGTCGGATTCCCTGGTTTTCGTCGCCTGAAGGAGGTCGGGCGAGACGCGCATCGGGAAGGCGGTTCCGAGCAGAGCGATGCGGCTCACGCGCTGCGGATTCCGTGCGGCGCACTCGAGCGCGACCAGCGACCCCATGCTGTGGCCGATGAGGGCCGCGGCGTTCACTTTGGCCGCATCGAGCAGGGCGACGATCCAGCCGGCCATGTCCTCGATGCTCGCCAGCGGCGCCCCGCCGCTCTTGCCGTGTCCGGGCAGATCGACCGCGAGCACCGCATAGCCGTGGTGCGCGAGGTAGCGCGACTGCAGGGCCCAGACACTGTGGTCCTGTTCGCCGCCGTGGATGAACACGACCGCCGGGAGGTTCGCATCGAGAGTCTTTCCGCCTGTGTAGGCATAGGCGGCATCGTTCGCGATCCGAAGTTCCATCTTCAGCCTTTTGCAGCCCTCAAGGCCCGGGCGAGATCCTCGATCAGGTCCTCCGGGTCTTCGAGGCCGATCGACAGGCGGATCGTTCCCGGGCCGATGCCCGCTTCGGCGAGCGCCGCGTCGCTCATGCGAAAGTGCGTGGTGCTCGCCGGGTGGATCACCAGCGACTTCGCATCGCCGACGTTGGCGAGGTGCGAAAAAATTCTCAGCGCCTCGATGAAGCGCCGGCCGGCGGCCCGGTCGCCTTTCAGGTTGAAGCCGAACACGGCGCCGCAGCCGCGCGGAAGAAGCCGCTTCGCGAGGGCGTGGTCCGGATGCGAAGGCAGCTCGGGATAGGCAATCGATTCGACCGCGGCCTCCTTGCCGAGGAAAGCGATCACCTTGCGCGTGTTCTCCACGTGCTTGTGCATGCGCAAGGGTAGCGTCTCGATTCCTTGGAGGATCTGAAAGGCGGTGGCCGGGCTCATGCAGGCGCCGAAGTCCCGCAGGCCCTCGCGCCGGGCGCGCAGGAGGAACGCCGCGACGGTGGACTCCTCCTGGAAATCCATGCCGTGGAAGCCCGCGTAGGGCTCGGTCAGCTCCGGAAATTTTCCCGAGGCTTCCCAGTCGAACGTGCCTCCGTCCACGAGTACTCCGCCGATCGCGACGCCGTGCCCGCCGAGGAACTTCGTGGCCGAGTGATAGACGAGGTCGGCTCCGTGGTCGAAGGGCTTCAGCAGGTAGGGCGTGGTGAAGGTGGCATCCACCAGGAGCGGCAGCTTCGCTGCGTGCGCGATCGCGGCGACCGAGGAAATGTCGAGCACGTCCAGTCCCGGGTTGCCGAGCGTCTCCCCGAAGAGGAGCTTCGTGTTCGGCCGGATCGCCCCCTTCCAGGCGGCGAGATCGCGCGGGTTCACGAATGTGGTTTCGATGCCGAAGCGCGGCAGCGTGTAGGAAAGCAGGTTGTGCGAGCCGCCGTAGAGGGCGCGCGATGCGACGATGTGCGAGCCCGCTGCCGCGATCGTTGCGATCGCCAAGTGGAGCGCGGCCTGGCCGCTCGCGGTCGCGATCGCCCCGACGCCGCCTTCGAGGGCCGCCACCCGCTCCTCGAGCACCGCGTTGGTGGGATTGGAGATGCGCGAGTAGACGTGCCCGCCGCGCTCCATGTTGAAGAGCGCCGCCGCGTGGTCCGCGTCGCGGAACACGAAGGACGTGGTGAAATAGATCGGCGTCGCGCGCGCGCCGGTGACCGGATCGGGCCTCTGGCCCGCGTGCAGGCTGAGCGTGTCGAACTGGAGAGATCGGGGTGCGGCCATGGCGTCCTCCTCGGAGTCCGGCCGATTCTAGCAGTCGGGACACTTTTCGAAGACGAAAAAAACCGCGCCTCGAAGGGCGCGGTTTCGATTCAGAAAAACCGCGCCGTCACGGCGCGGTCTCGATTTCCGCCCGGGCCGGTCAGCCGAGCCGGATCGGCACGTAGATCTTGTTGCCCTCGCGTTGTATCAGAAGCGCGACGCTGCCGCGCGAACGATCCACCAGGCGCCGCAGCTGATCGACGCTTTTCACCGGCTGGTTGTTGAAGGCGAGAATGACGTCGCCCGCCTGGACGCCCGCCCGCGCAGCAGGACCTTCGGATTGCTCTACGAGCAGCCCGCCTTCGGTTTCGATCTGCTTGCGCTCTTCCGGGGTGAGCGGGCGCACCGCCAGACCGAGCTTGCCCGACTTCGCTTTGAGTTCGCTCTCGGCTTTTGCGACTTTCTCCGCAGGGGCCTCGCCGAGGGAAGCGTTCAGCTCCCGCGTCTCACCCTGGCGCCAGATCTTCAGGTTCACCGGCGTTCCCGGGCGGGACTCGCCGATGACACGGGGCAGGTCGATCGAGTTTTCGATCGTGCGCCCGTCAACCGAAAGGATGATGTCGCCGGTCTTGATCCCGGCCTTGTCCGCGGGACTCTTCGGTTCCACGGCGCTGACCAGGGCGCCCTGCGCTTTCTTCAACCCGAAGGAATCGGCCAGCTCCTGGGTCACGCCCTGGATGGTGACCCCGAGGCGCCCGCGGCTGACCTTGCCGTACTTCTGAAGATCGGTCTTGACCTTCATCGCGACGTCGATGGGGACCGCGAACGACAATCCCATGTAGCCGCCGGTGCGGCTGTAGATCTGCGAGTTGATGCCGATCACCTCGCCCGCCATGTTGAAAAGAGGTCCGCCGGAGTTGCCCGGGTTGATGGCGACATCGGTCTGGATAAAAGGCACGTAGGTCTCGTCGGGCAGCGAGCGCGATTTTGCGGAGATGATGCCCGCGGTGACGGTGTTCTCCAGGCCGAAAGGCGAGCCGATCGCGGCGACCCATTCGCCGACCCGGGCTTTAGAAGCGTCCCCGATCCGGACCGTCGGCAGGTTCTTCGAGTCGATCTTGACCAGAGCGACGTCGGTGCGGCGGTCCACGCCGATCACCTTCGCCTTGAATTCGCGCTTGTCGGTGAGCTTCACCGTGACCTCGCTTGCGTCATCGACAACGTGCGCGTTGGTCAGGATATAACCGTCGGCGCTCACGATGAAACCCGAGCCGACCCCTCTGCGAATCGCGTCGCCCTGGGGCATGGGAATCTGGAAACGGCGGAAAAACTCCTGCATCGGGTCGCCCGGCTCGCCGGGGATTTGGGGCAGTTGCATCTGGGTGCGCACGGGCGCGGTGGTGGTGCTGATGTTGACGACGGCGGGCCCGTTTTGCTCGACGAGGGCGCTGAAATCGGGGAGCGTGCCGGTGGAGGTTTGAACGGAGGCGGTCTGGGCCTGGGAGCTGGAAATGGGGGCGAGCCTGCCGCCCTCGTACCCCAGCGCCACGGCGGCGCATACGACCAGCATCAGGACGAATTTCTTCTTGGACATGGCGAATCCTTCCGGGTTGTGTTCGGTAACGCGTCTTGGGCAACGCATGCGGGGTGAAGTTCCCGTCGCGCAGGGCCGACACATTTTGTTACCAGGCGAGCGGGAAGCTCAGGGAAACCGCGCCCAGCCGGGCGCTCTCGCCGCGCGAGGCCAGCTTGAGAAATAGCGTCAGTCCTGGCTGGCCTGCGGGGCATGCACCGCCTGTTCGCGCACCAGCTGGTCGGCACGCGCCTTCTTCAGGATGTCGGCGCACTCCTGCGAGCCGATTCGCAAGGCGAGCTCGATCGCCGTGTCGCCTTCGTGGCTGACCATGTTGACGTCCGCGCCGTTCCTGAGCAGCAGCTCCACCATCTTCGAGTCGCCCCGCGCCGCGGCGTACATGAGCGGCGTATAGCCGTTCTCGGCGACAAGGTTGGGGTCGAAGTTCTGGGAGAGGACCTTCTGAGCGTAGATGAGGTTGCCTTTCTCGATGGCGTAGAACAGCACCTTGATGCCTTCTGCGCTCTGTTCCCTCGGTTTTTTCTCGAGGCCCGTCGGAAGCAGGTCCACCACGTAGTTGATGAGCGAAAAGCCCACCATGGTGGCCATGGCGATGACCAGCGGCAGGGTCGAGATTCCCAGGCTCTCGGCCACCTCGCCGGGCATGTTCGCGGCGACCGCCAGCAGCACGACCAGGAAGAAGAACTGGAACTTGAGGTACAGGAAGAGCGCGATGAATACGACGAGGGCGAGCGAGCCGAGCAGAAGACCCCGATCGATGTCGAAGCGCTCGAGCGTTTCCTCGGGCAGGTTGGCGAGGGTCGCTGCGAGCGCGACCAGGACAACCAGTGCGATTTCCCGTACGCGCTTGCTGTTGAACTTCATTGCGTCTTTCCCGACACGGGCTCCGGCTTGTTTGAAGCTATTATAGTGGAGCCGCAAAGGCGGCTACTGCGGAGCATGGGGCGATGAGCAAGGCATTCACGCGCGAAGGCGACGCACCGGAAGAGGAGATCGAAGTCGAGCCCCGGGTGCCACGGGGGCCGAAGAACTACATCACGCCCCTGGGTCATAGGCGCCTGAGATCGGAATTGAAGGCGCTGGTCGAGGTCGAGCGGCCGGAGCTAGTGAAGACGGTGGCCTGGGCGGCGTCAAACGGCGACCGCTCGGAAAATGCCGATTACCTCTACGGAAAGAAACGCCTGCGCGAGATCGAGCGCCGCATCCGCTTCCTCGTCAAGCGCCTGGAGATCGCCGAGGTGGTCGATCCCCGCGACCAGGAGCAGGACCGCGTGTTCTTCGGCGCCACCGTCACCTACTGCGATGCGGGCGGCACGGAGCACACCGTCAGCATCGTCGGCACCGACGAAGTGGACCCCGCGCGCGGGCGGGTATCCTGGGTCTCTCCGATCGCGCGAGCGCTGCTCAAGGCGCGCGAAGGCGACGCGGTGATGCTCAGCACGCCGGCCGGGGACGAACAACTCGAGGTCTTGGCGATTCGTTACGAGGAATTGAAGTAAGAAAACCGGGGACAGACCACCATTTTCGGGACAGCTAGGGGAAGACCCGATGCCAGGGAAAATGGTGGTCTGTCCCCGGTTTTCTCTCAGTTCGCCCGGCTCGGCCCGTCGGGGTTGGCCGCGACGTTCGTGAAATCCCCGGCCTTGACGACGGAGACCTTCGCCGGATCCAGATAGCGGCGCATGGCCTCGACGACCGCCTTGGGCGTCATGGCGGCGATGCGCCGCTCCTGCTCCTCTTCCCAGGCGAAGGTGCGCCCGAGCACGAGGTAGGAAGCGAGCCGGCTCGCGACGGTCCCGTCGCTCGAGCGCGCGAGCTGTCGCGACTGCAGCAGGCCCTTCTTTCCGGCTTCGACTTCCTCCACGCTGAAACCCTCGGCAAGCGCCTTGCGCAGCTCCTCGGAGAGCGCGGCTTCGACCCGCGCGCGGTTCTGCGGCGCGTAGATGGCGAAGAGCCCGAAGCTGCCGCGCTCGAAGAAACTGTCGGCCGACAGGAACGAGCCGACGCTGTAGGACAGCCCTTCCTTCTCGCGGATGCGCCGCACCAGGCGCGAGTCGGATGAGCCGCCGAGAAGATAGTTGCCGAGGAGGAGCGCCGGATAATCGGGGTTGTCGTCTCGCAACCGGAGCAGCACGCCAGCGCGCAGCACCGCGTTCGCCTTGTCCGGGGTGTTGATCACGTCGTCGGCGGGCGCGACCTCCGCGACTCGCAGGGGGATTCGCGCGTAGGGGCGCGGGCTTTTCCAGCCGCCGAAGAGCTCCTGGGCGAGGCGCGCGATCTCGCTCGGATCGAAATCGCCCACGACCGCGAGCTCGCTGTCGGAGGCGCCGTAGAAATCGGCGTAGCACCGCTTGACCTCGGCGAGGGAGAGCGCCTTCAGCCGGGCGCTGCGCTCATCGAGCGTGGCGGTGTAAAGCCAGTGCTCGGGCGGGTAGGGGTTCAGGTGGCGTGCGAGCGCGAGCCCCGCGAGCGCGCCCGGATCGCTTCGCTGCGTATCGATGCCGGTGAGCGAGGAGCGGCGCAGCTGCTCGAACTCTTCGTTCGGAAAAGACGGCTGGCGCAATACCTCGGCCATCAGCTTGAGCGCCTCCGGAAGGCTCTCGCGGACGGTTTCGACCGAGCCCCCGTCTCCGCCGACGCCGACGTTCGCCTTGAGCCGGTCGAATCGGTTGCGGAGCTCCTCGCGGGAATTCTTCTGCGTGCCGCGCAGCAGCATCCCGCTCGCGAGGCCGCAGGCCGCCGCGCGGTTCAGCTTGCTTTGCTCGTCGCCCCATCTCAGGGTGAGCTGCGCCACCACGGTGCCGCCGCGCGTTTTCTTGGGGAGCAGCGCGAGCTTCATTCCGCCGGGGAGCGTCCGGCGGATGACGTGCGCCTCGATGTTCGCCGGGGTCGGGTTGAAATCCTCGCCCTGCGCCACCGGGGCCGAGCCGCGGTAGTCCTTGAGCGCGGCGGCGAGATCCGGCACCGGCGGGATCTCCGCGCGGTCCGGCGACTGCGTCGGGATGAACATTCCCAGCGTGCGATTGGCGGGCTTCAGATAGCGCGTCGCGGCGGCCTGGACGTCGGCGGCCGTGACCTTCTTCAGCCGGTCGCGGTGCAGAAAGAGGACGCGCCAGTCGCCGATGCCGGCGCATTCGGAGAGGACGCTGGTGAGCTCGCGGGAATCGGCGAGCGTGAGCTCGATGTCGTTGACCAGCCGCCGGCGCGCGAGATCGACCTCCTCCTCGGTGACCGGGGTTTTCGCGAAACCTTCCAGGACTCGAAGCAGCGCATCGCGCGCGCCCTCTAGCGATGCGTTCTGTCCGAGGCTCGCGCCGAAGTAGGCGAAGCCGGCCTCGCGCTGCTGGCGCTCGGTGCCGAAAACGGAGCTCGCCAGGCCCGTTTCGACGAGGGCCTTGTGCAGCCGGCCCGAGGGCACGTGATTGAGCAGCGCAACCAGCACGTCCACAGCGGCGTATTCGGGATGGGTGCCGGGAGGCATGTGGTAGAGCGCCGAGACGAGCTGCACGTCGCCCGCGCGCCGCAACGTGACCGCGCGCTCTCCGTCCTGGGTCGGCTCGACGGTATAGGTGCCGCGCAGAGCGCGCGAGGGTCTGGGGATCTTCCCGAAGTGGTTCTGCGCGAGCCCGAGCGCGGCCGATTCCTCGAGCTTGCCCGAGATCAGCAGCACCGCGTTGTCGGGCTGGTAGTAGTGGCGGTAGAACGCCCGGAGCCGCTCGATCGGAACGTTCTCGATGTCCGATCGCGCCCCGATGATCGCTTTCCCGTAGTTGTGCCAGAGATAGGCGCTCGCCGCCATGCGCTCGCGCAGCACGCCGAACGCGCTGTTTTCCCCCGACTCGAACTCGTTGCGCACTACGGTCATTTCCGCGTCGAGATCGCGCCTCGCGATGGAGGCGTTGACCATGCGGTCGGCTTCGACCTCGAGCACGT
>VBDE01000010.1 GCA_005883665.1 Betaproteobacteria bacterium | reverse complement strand
CTTACCTGCTGCGCAAGGACATGGACCTAGGACTCGAGGCCGGCCGCAAGCTCGAAGTGCCGATGCCGCTCGCCTCGATCACCCGCGATCTGATCCAATCGATGATGGGCGCCGGCATGACCGAGGAGGACTTCTCGACCTTGCTCTTGCAGCAGGCGAAGGCGTCGGGGATCGAGCTGAAACCGGAAAACAAAGCGGTCGGGGACGGACTGTCGCAATAATCTTTCACAGAGGAGCTTCAGATGAAAAAAATAATTGGTATTGCCGCCGTGGCGCTGGCGGCAGCCGCGTCCCAGGCGTGGGCGCAGGCCTACCCGAATAAGCCCGTGCACGTGATCATCTCGTTCTCGCCGGGCAGCTCGACCGACATCGTGGGGCGCGTGGTAGCGCAGAAGCTCGCGGAGATGTGGGGCCAGCCGGT
>VBDE01000009.1 GCA_005883665.1 Betaproteobacteria bacterium | reverse complement strand
ATGTGGAGAAGGACTTCGTCGATATCGTGCCGCTCGCGGTGCAGCCGAACGTCCTCATCGTCAATGCGGGGTCGCCTTACAAGAGCCTCATGGACGTCGTGAATGCGGCGAAGGCAAAACCGGGAGCGATCAACTGGGGCCATGCCGGAGTGGGCAGCGGCACCCACCTTAACACGGAGAAGTTCGTCGACGCGGCGAAAATCAACGTCACCCAGGTCCCGTTCAAGGGCACGCCGGAAGTGATCCAGGCGATGTTGAGCCAGTCGGTGGATTGCTACTGGGCGCCGATCTCGGCGGCGATACCGCACATCAAGGGCGGCAGGGTTCGGCCGCTCGCTGTGAGCACGGCGAAGCGCAACGGCCAGTTGCCGGACGTACCGACCACCGGCGAAGCGGGTGTCACAGGCGCCGATGCGCCGCTATGGTTCGCACTGTGGGGCCCGGTGGGCATCCCGGCGGGGATCGTGAACAAGATCTCGTCCGATACGCGCAAGGCGCTGAAGGATCCGGCGGTGCGGGACCGGCTCGTCGGCCTGGGCAACGACACCATGGACATGTCGCCGGAGGAATTCAAGATATTCGTGCGGAGCGAAGTCCAGGAATACGCGCGGGTGGTCAAGGCGGCCGGCATCCAGCCGCAGTGATGCCTCGGGCCGGATTTGAGAGACCGGCCGAATGCGGCCGGCGAGGACATGCCATGGCAAAGCAGAGAATCAGCTACGTTCCGCTCGAGAAGATGGACGCGGAGATGCGCAAGGAAATGGAGCGCTGCCAGCGCGAAGGCACGCCCAGGCCGGAGAGCTCCGCGGTGCGCGCGCATGTGCCCGAATGCTTCTGGGCCTTTGCCAACTCCTGGCGCGACATCTTCAAGAACGGCGTGTGTGATCACGCCATCAAGGAGCTGTGCCGGCTCTACGTATCGCGCTCCGTTCAATGCGAATACTGCGGCAATCAGCGCTCGATCAAGGCGGCCGTTAGCGGCGCCGTCATGGAGGATCACGTCAAGGATCTGCTGAATTTCGAGAAGTCCAGCAATTACGACGAGCGCCAGAAGGCGGCGCTTGCGTATGCCGAGGCGATCACCTGGCACCTGAACACCGATGATGCGTTCTGGGACCGGCTCCACGGGCATTTCAGCGAGCCCGAGCTGGTCGAGCTGGGCTGCTTCATCGCGCTCACCATGGGGCAGCAGAGCTGGCTGAGGTTGCTCAATATCGACCACCACCAGGTGCTTGCCGGGACTTCGGCGTCGATGGCGCCGGGGTTCGAGGACGCCAAGGCGCTTGCCGAGGCGAAGGCTTCGTCCGAATACTGGGCGAAGTCCGGCCAGGCAGACTCGAAGAAGGTCGCCTAGCCCGGCGGGCCCCGCCCGCCGCCTGCGCCGTGACGTTCGAAGGCAAAACTTGTCTGATCACGGGCGCGGCGGGCAATCTAGGCCGCGCAGTCGCCGCGGCCTTCGCGTCGGCGGGCGCCTCCCTGGTCCTGATCGATCTCGACGACAAAGTCTTGCGGTCCGCCTTTGGGCGCGACGATGAACGCAAGCTCCTTGTGCGCGCCGATCTGCTCGACGCGGCGTCGGTGGCGCAGGCGGTGGCGGCCGTCCGATTCCCAGGGATCGACGTTCTGTGCAATATCGCCGGAGGCTTCCGCATGGGGCACCCGGTGCACGAGACTCCTGAAAGCGTCTGGGAGCTCATGCTCGATCTCAACGCGAAATCGGTGATCAACACCGCACGGGCAGTCGTGCCGAAAATGCTCGCCGCGGGCCGCGGAAAAATCGTCAACATCGGAGCCGTCGCGGGTCTAAGCGGCAAGGCGAACGTGGGTGCCTACAGCGCCTCGAAGAGCGCGGTCATCCGGTTGACCGAGAGCATGTCGGCGGAATTGCGCAACAAGGGGATCAACGTCAACTGCGTCCTGCCGAGCGTTATCGACACGCCGCAGAACCGCGCCGACATGCCCGGTGCCGATCCGCGGCGCTGGGTGGCGCCGGAGGCGCTCGCCGAGGTGATCCTGTTTCTAGCCTCGGACGCCGCGCGCGCAATTCATGGGGCGGCGATTCCCGTGACCGGCCTCGTCTGATAGATTCCGAGGCATGACCGAAGTTTTCATCTGCGACGCCGTTCGCACGCCCTTCGGGCGCTACGGTGGCGCGCTCTCTTCGATCCGCACCGACGACCTCGCAACCCTTCCGATCAAGGCGCTCATGGAGCGCAACGCATCGGTCGACTGGGCCGCGCTCGACGACGTGATCTACGGATGCGTCAACCAGGCGGGGGAAGACAACCGCAACGTGGCGCGCATGGCGCTGCTTCTCGCCGGATTGCCGCAGGCAGTGCCGGGTGCCACCGTGAACCGGTTGTGCGGCTCGAGCCTGGATGCCGTGGGCACGGCGGCGCGCGCGATCAAGTGCGGGGAAACCCAGTTCATGATCGCCGGCGGCGTGGAAAGCATGTCGCGAGCACCCTTCGTGATGCCGAAGGCCGATAGCGCGTTCTCGCGCGCGGCGAAAATCGAGGACACAACCATCGGCTGGCGTTTCGTCAACCCGTTGATGAAATCGAAGTACGGCATCGATTCGATGCCGGAGACTGCAGAAAACGTCGCCGAAGAATTTAAGGTGGGGCGAGCCGAACAGGACGCGTTTGCGCTGCGAAGCCAGCAGCGCTGGGCGGCCGCGCAGTCCAAGGGGTTCTATCGCGGCGAAATCATCCCTGTTTCGGTTCCGGGAAGGAAAGGAGCGGCGACGCTCGTGGATTGCGACGAGCACCCGCGGCCGGACACCACGCTCGAGGCGCTCGCCAAGCTCAAGGGCGTCGTGAAGCCCGAAGGCACGGTCACCCCGGGCAACGCGTCGGGCGTGAACGACGGCGCCTGCGCGATGATTCTCGCTTCCGATGCCGCCGCAACAAGGCACAAACTGACTCCGAAAGCGCGCATCCTTGGCATGGCCACGGCAGGCGTCGCGCCGCGCATCATGGGCG
This sequence comes from Betaproteobacteria bacterium, assembly GCA_005883665.1. Classification (GTDB taxonomy): domain Bacteria; phylum Pseudomonadota; class Gammaproteobacteria; order Burkholderiales; family SG8-39; genus VBDM01. The sequence goes on along the minus strand of VBDE01000009.1, from coordinate 8,911 downwards.
TGGGTCCGGCTCCGGCCACCCGCAGAGTCCTGGAGAAGACGGGGCTTAAGCTCGCGCAGATGGACGTGATCGAGCTTAACGAGGCGTTTGCCGCGCAAGCGCTCGCCGTGACGCGCGATCTCGGTCTTCCCGACGACGCCGCCCACGTCAATCCGAACGGTGGAGCGATCGCCATCGGCCATCCGCTCGGCGCATCCGGCGCGCGCCTCGTGACCACGGCGATATACCAATTGCACGCGGCCAGGAACCGCTATGCGCTGTGCACCATGTGCATCGGTGTAGGGCAGGGGATTGCTCTGGTCATCGAACGGATTTGAGCTTCCTAGTGAGCGACGCTCTTGACGATGTAGCCGCCTGATTTTTCGTCGCGCTCGAGCTGCAGCATGTTGCGCGACTCGGCCTCGTCGAGCAGCTTTGAGAACGACGAGAAACCGTAGTAGGACTCGTTGAAGCCTGGGTTGCGGCGCTTCAGCGCCTGCTTCACCATCGATCCCCAGATCTTCTCCTCGGCGCCGCGCTCGGCAATCAGGGCGTCGACGGTCTGCATCACGAGATCCAGGGCCTCTTCGGTTTTGTCCTCGCTGTCTTTCGGTGCGCTATCCCCAGCCGCGAGGGGCTTGCCTTGCGGTTTTTTCCTCGGCTTGTGGCGAGTCGCCTTCTCGCGCACCAGATCGTCGTAGAAGATGAACTCGTCGCAGTTCGCCACGAGCAAATCAGAGCTGGAGTTCTTCACTCCCACCCCGATCACGGTCTTGTCGTTCTCGCGCAGCTTCGAGACGAGCGGCGAGAAATCGGAATCGCCGCTGATGATGACGAAAGTGTCGACGTGCGACTTGGTGTAGCAAAGGTCCAGCGCATCCACCACCATGCGGATGTCGGCAGAATTCTTTCCCGACATGCGCACATGCGGGATCTCGATGAGCTCGAACGACGCTTCATGCATGTCGGATTTGAACTCCTTGTATCGTTCCCAATCGCAATAGGCTTTCTTCAGCACGATGCTCCCCTTCAGGAGCAGGCGCTCGAGGACCTTGTTGATGTCGAACTTGGCGTATTTTGCGTCGCGCACGCCGAGCGCGACGTTCTCGAAGTCGCAGAAAAGCGCCATGTTTGCGGTGTCGCTCGATGCGCTCATTTAGGGTCCTTGGACATAGCGGAGGCGGTATTATCCCATTCCGCCGTCCAGACTATGACCGGAAAGGGTTGAAGTCCCGGCTTTCCCGGACTAGCATCGCTGTTTCGGGGGCAAGCAATGCATACTGAAGTTCACGTTCACGGCACGGTGTTGTTGAAAAGCGGCGTCAGCCAGACGGACATCGAACTCGCGCTCAGACACTGGTTCGACTATGTCGACGTGGATGGCCTTGCCGACGCGCGCAGCGCCCATCAGGACGAGCCCGGCATCGTGTTCGACAGGCGTCGGCGCTCGCTCGACATCTGCTGGACCGGGTATGTCGGGCGCAATTTCCAGCATTCGCTCGAGGGGGCGTTCGAATCGCTGTCGCCCTATTCCGAGGAGGCGGCGGCGGTCGAGGTGAGCTACTACCAAGAGGACGGCCAGGACGAGCACAGCTGGGTGTTCGTCGGCCCGACGCCCGAGTCGATCCGCGACATGCAGCGGAGACGCATGATAGACGACCTTTCGGCCCTCCTCGCGCGCCATTTCGGCGATGCCGAAATCGGCGAGGTGACCGCCCTGGTCAATCAGATGTTCGCCCGCCGCGCTTCCGACGCGCCGCAGGATCGGACTCAGGTCCGCTCCGGCGGCGTTTCCGGAAAGAAGCACCTGCATTAGAAACCGCTGAGCAGGGTAGTGGAGAGCTGTGCCGGGCGGCTCCCAAGCTTTTCATCGGAACCTCTTGATTTCTTAATGCATTACATTCAGTTTGCACGATAACATATTAATTTTTATACTTTTATTTTATATCAAGCAGATTCTCGGAAAGACATCTTAAGTCCCTGTTGTAGCTAAAAATTTCGTCGATTTCAGGCTTGACCGCCTCCTCTGTTTCCTCTAGAGTGGTAGGAAGTAGATTTTAGTGGGGAACTGTGGCGTTCCATTTCGCCACTCGACGGGGGACCATTGTTTCAAGGGGCGACAGAGTTAAGTCTCGACGCCAAGGGAAGGCTTGCCGTGCCGACCCGGTACCGGGACGCCTTGTTATCGGGAGGGCGTGCGGTGGTTCTCACCGCTCACCCCGATAGCTGTCTGCTTCTTTATCCACACGTCGCCTGGGAACCGATCGGCGCCAAAGTTCAGGCGCTCTCCAGCTTCAACGAGCAAGCGCGTTGGTGGCAACGGCTGCTGGTCGGCTTCGCCGAAGAACTGGAGCTTGACGCTCAAGGGCGCATCCTCGTGTCGCCCGCGTTACGCAAATTCGCTGGGTTGAAAAAAGACGTGATGCTGGTGGGGCAGGGGAGCCACCTTGAGATCTGGGACATTGCAGCGTGGGACGAGCGTCTTACGCGGGGTCTCATGCAAGTGGGCACTGACCCGCCACCTGGCACCGAAAACTTCTCGCTGTGAGCGCCGATGCGCACCTGCCCGTTCTCCTCCGCCCGGCAGTCGATGCGCTCGCGATCGAATCAAGGCACGACGGCACGTTCGTGGACGCGACTTTCGGCAGAGGTGGTCACAGCCGGCTGATTCTGGAGCGGCTGGGGCCCCGAGGCCGGCTGATCGGGATGGACCGGGATCCGGAAGCGATCGCGGCTGCGCGTGAGATACGCGACCCGCGCTTTATCTCGGTCCATGCGCGCTTCAGCGAATTGCAGGCGACGCTCGACGCGCTGCGCGCGAGCGGTGTCGATGGGGTGCTGTTCGATCTGGGCATGTCTTCGCCTCAGCTCGACGACCCGCGGCGCGGCTTCAGCTTCCGGTCTGACGGACCGCTCGACATGCGCATGGACCCGACGCAGGGCCGAAGCGCGTTCGAGTGGCTCGAACAGGCGGACGAGGCCGAGATCAGAGAGGTGCTCAGCGGCTATGGCGAAGAACGGTTTGCTAAACAGATTGCAAAGGCGATTGTTGCTGCTAGGCGAAGAGGGCCTGTCCGGCGGACCGGGCAACTTGCCGCTCTCGTGGCTGCGTCCGCCCGGACGCGTGAACCGGGGCAGGATCCGGCGACGCGGACGTTTCAGGCTCTACGGATTCACGTCAATCAGGAGCTTGAGGAATTGTCGCTAGCGCTGCCGCAAGCGCTCGCTGCGCTCAATTCCCTTGGACGCCTCGCCGTGATCAGCTTCCATTCACTCGAGGACCGCATCGTGAAGAACTTCATGCGCGGCGCTGCTCGGCCGGCCCTGCCCGAGCGTCTGCCGGTAAGGGCCCGGGAGCTTCCGCCTCCGAACCTGCGCATCATCGGTCGACCGGCAAGGCCCGGCGCCGAGGAAGTCAAGGCTAATCCCCGCGCGAGGAGCGCGGTGCTGCGCGTCGCCGAGAAACTTCCCTGAGCCTGCGATGACCCGTTTGAACTTGCTCCTCGTAGTTGTGCTGACCGCGTGCGCCCTGGGCTTGGTCACCTCGCAGCACCGTGCGCGCACGCTTTTTGGCGAACTCGAGCAGGAGCAGGAACGTTCGCGCCAGCTCGGTGTCGAATACGGTCAGCTGCAGCTCGAAGCAAGCACGTGGGCGGTGCACGCACGCGTCGAACGCATCGCCAGCCGCCAGCTGCACATGCGTGTCCCCGACGCGAAACGCCTCCACATCGTACGGCAGCAGGAGACGGCGAAATGAATTTCGCCGCCAGTCCGGTTCTCGCGCTCACCCTGCCCACGTGGCGCTCGAGACTCCTGCTCTACGTCTTCATCGGATGCTTTGCCGTGCTGCTCGGCCGCGCCGTCTACCTGCAGGGCCTGAACAACGATTTTCTGCAGGCAAAAGGCGAGTCGCGCTACAGCCGGGTTATCGAAATTCCGGCAAATCGCGGGCGCATCCTCGATCGCAACGGCGAGGCACTCGCCATCAGCACTCCGGTGAAATCGATCTGGGCGATTCCCGGCGAAGTGCATCCAAGCGAGCGGCAGCTTGCGCGTCTGGGGGCATTGCTCGAGATGTCGCCGAGGGAAATCGAAAAGCGCCTCGCCGACACGGGCCGGGACTTCGTTTTCCTCAAACGGCAGATCCCGCCGGAAGTGGCCGAACGCATTGCGAGCCTGCACATCCCCGGACTATTCCAGAACCGCGAGTACCGCCGCTATTACCCGAACGGCGAAGTCACTGCGCAGGTGCTCGGCTTCACCGGCGCGGACGACATCGGCCAGGAGGGCGTCGAACTCGCGTTTCAGGACGGGCTCGCCGGCAAGCCCGGCAGCCGCCGGGTGATCAAGGACCGGCTCGGCCAAACGGTCGAGGACGTCGAATCGATCAAGGCCGCGCAGGACGGGCATGACCTCGCCCTTGCTTTGGACGTTCGCATCCAGAACCTCGCTTACAGCCAGTTGAAAGCCGCGGTCGCTCAGCACCAGGCGAAAGCGGGCGGCGTTGTCGTGCTCGATGTCGACACGGGCGAGCTGCTCGCATTGGCGAATTTTCCGACATACAACCCGAACAATCGCAACAAGCTCGCGGGCGCGCAGCTCCGGAACCGCACCTTGACCGATACTTTCGAACCCGGTTCGACGCTCAAACCCTTTACTGTCGCGCTCGCTCTGGAAGGTGGGCGGGTAAGGCCGGATTCCGTGATCCAGATCGCGCCTGGAAGCTTGAGCATAGGCGCGGCCACGATTCACGACGCGCATTTCGAGCGCTCGCTCACGGTGGCGCAGGTCATCCAGAAGTCCTCCAACGTCGGCGCCGCGAAGATTGCGCTCGCACTCTCTGCCGAGTCGATGTGGGAAATGTTCCGGGACGTGGGCTTCGGCACCGCGCCCGGCCTCGGTTTTCCCGGAGAGGCTGCCGGAAAGCTCCGGCCGTACCGGAGTTGGCGACCGATCGAGCAGGCGACGATGTCCTACGGGCATGGCATATCGGTCTCGCTCGTGCAGCTCGCGCGCGCTTACAGCGTGTTCGCGCGCGACGGGGAGCTGGTTCCGCTTTCCATGCTCCACGTTGACATCCCTCCCGCTGCACGGCGCGTAATGGCTGCTAGGACCGCCGCCGCAGTTCGCGCGATGCTCGAGATGGCGGTCAACCGGAGTGGCACAGCGCCTCGCGCGCAGATCATGGGTTATCGCGTCGCCGGAAAGACGGGCACGGCCCACAAGCAGGAAAACGGCAACTATGCCGCCGACAAGTACGTCTCCTCGTTCGTCGGCTTCGCGCCTGCCTCGCACCCTCGTCTCGTGATCGCGGTAATGATCGACGAGCCCTCGGCCGGTCGGTACTACGGCGGGACCGTGGCGGCGCCGGTATTTGCGCAGGTGATGGCGGGGGCGTTGCGGGTGCTCGACGTCCCGCCCGACGGGCCGATGCAGCCGATCGAGCTGCCCCCCGAAGGAGAGGAAGTGAAGGAAAGCGTTTAAGTGTGCGAGATCAAGTCGAGCACATCCAGCAGCGACTCGCCGCGCAAGGGACGCGCATGACGAGCCTTGCCGTGGACAGCCGGACACTGGCCGCGGGGGACGTGTTTCTCGCTTACCCGGGCGCGCGCCACGACGGGCGCGACTTCATTCCGAGCGCGCTCGAACGAGGCGCCACCGCCGTTCTGTGGGAAAGCGAAGGCTTCGAATGGAACAACGCTTGGCGCGTGCCCAACATCGGGGTCGGGAATCTGCGCGGGCTCGCCGGTCTTCTCGCGCACGAAGTCTACGGACGTCCCTCGGAGAAACTGTGGACGATGGGCGTGACGGGGACCAACGGCAAGACCTCGTGCAGCCACTGGATTGCCCAGGCGTGCGGAGCGTGCGGCGCCCGAACCGCAGTGATCGGCACTCTGGGCACGGGCTTCCCGACCCTGCCGGGAAGCAAGGAGCCTGGGGAATTCGATGCCGGACTCAACACCACGCCGGATGCGGTCGCGCTGCACCGTTCGCTTGCCCAACTGCTGGCCGCGGGGGCGCAGGGTGTGGCGATGGAACCTCGATCGGCCTGGAGCAGGGACGCGTCAACGGCGTCGCTTTCGGGGCGGCTCTGTTCACCAATCTCTCTCGCGACCACCTCGACTATCACGGCGACATGGAGAACTATGCGCGCGCGAAGCAGCGCCTGTTCGAGGCACCGGAGCTGAAGCACGCCGTGCTCAATCTGGACGACGTGCAGGGAGCGCGGCTCGCCCGAATGCTCGCCGGGCGCGCCCTCAACCGCGCCGGTTACAGTTGTTTCGCGGGAGTCGCCGCCCGGGCGCGACTCGAGTGCTACGCCGAGGCGCACGCGATCGAAGTGTCGCCGAAGGGGATCGCATTCGATGTCAAGAGTTCCTGGGGCGAGGCGCGCATCGAAAGCACCCTGCTTGGGCGCTTCAACGTGTCCAACCTGCTGGGAGTCCTCACGACGATGCTCGTCTCCGGAGTGCCCTTCGAGCGCGCCGCAGCGACGCTCGCAGGCCTGCAACCGGTCGCGGGACGCATGCAGCGCCTGGGCGGAGGCGGCAAGCCTCTCGTGATAGTCGATTACGCCCACACGCCCGACGCGCTCGAAAAGACCCTGGTCGCGCTGAAGGACGTTGCGCGAGCGAGCGGCGGACGCCTGGTGGCCGTGTTCGGCTGCGGAGGCGAGCGCGACCGCGGCAAGCGGCCGCTGATGGGAGCGGTCGCATCACGGCACGCCGACGCAATCACGGTGACGAGCGACAATCCGCGCGGCGAGGATCCTGCCGCCATCATCGCAGAAATCACCGCGGCCATCCCCGTCGCGCACGAAGCCGTGGAGGATCGGCGAACGGCGATCGCCCGCGCGATCGCCTCGGCGAGCGCCGATGATGTCGTGCTCATCGCCGGAAAAGGCCACGAAACCTACCAGGAGATCGCCGGCCGCCGGCTGCCCTTCTCCGATGCGCTCGAAGCCGAAGAAGCGCTCGTGCGATGGGGCCGATGATGAGCCTGCGCGAGGCCGCGACCGCAATCGGGGCGCGTCTCAGCGGTGAGGACGTCCGCTTCGATTCCGTGTCGACCGACAGCCGTACGCTCGAGCGGGGCGCACTGTTCGTCGCTCTGCGCGGCGAGCGATTCGACGGGAGCCGATTCATCGGGGCGGCAAGGGAACGGGGAGCCGTCGCAGCGATCGTCGAGGAAGCCGATGTTTCTCAGGGGGACATTCCGTTTCTCGTCGTCGAAAACTCGCGTTTTGCGCTCGGGCGGCTCGCGGCGTATTGGCGTGGGCATTTCGACATTCCGCTCGTTGCCGTCACCGGCTCCAACGGCAAGACCACGGTCAAGGAGATGATCGCGGCGATCCTGCGCGAGCATTTCGGCGAGACGCACGCGCTTGCGACCGAGGGCAACCTGAACAACGACATCGGCCTGCCGCTGACATTGCTGAAACTGCGCAGGAACCATCGCGCAGCGGTCGTCGAGCTCGGGGTCAATCACCCAGGGGAAACCGCAACCCTTGCCGCCATCGCCTCTCCGACGGTCGCGCTCATCAACAACGCCCAGCGCGAACACCAGGAGTTCATGAAGGGCGTCGCAGAGGTCGCCCGTGAGCACGGCACGGTGTTCGCAGCCATGAGGCCCGACGGCACGGGCGTGATCAATGCGGACGACGAATTCTCCGGTTATTGGCGTGAACTTCTCGCGGGCAGGCGCGTTCGGGATTTTGGACTCGATAAACCCGCGCAAGTGGGCGGCCGCCACCGCCTCACTCATTTCGGAAGCGAAATAGAACTGCGCACCCCGGAGGGCGCGACCAAGGTCGAGCTCCACGTCGACGGCCGGCACAGCGTTCTGAACGCCTTCGCCGCTGCCGCATGCGCCCTGGCGGCCGGTGCAAGCCTCGAAGCGGTGGCACGGGGCCTAGCTGCGTTCCGTCCGGTCGGCGGACGCATGCAGCGCCGGACCGCTCGCTCGGGGGGGAGCCTCATCGACGACAGCTACAACGCCAATCCGGATTCAGTGCGTGCCGCGATCGACGTGCTTGCCGCGGAAGGCGGCGCGAAGGTCCTCCTGCTCGGTGACATGGCGGAGGTGGGCGAGCGCGGAGTGGAATTCCATCAGGAGATCGGCCGTTACGCGCGCGAGCGCGGGATAGACCGTTTGTACGCCGCGGGAGCGCTGTCGCGTGCCTGCGTCGCGGCCTTTGGAGAAGGGGCCCGGCACTTCGCGACCGTGGAGGACTTGATCACCGCGGCTCGAGGGGAACTGCGGCCGCAGACCACGATGCTGGTGAAAGGCTCGCGCTTCATGCGCATGGAGCGCGTCGTTCAGGCCCTGGCCGGCGAGCCATCGTCAGCGGGAGGGCACTGATGCTCCTGGCTCTGACCCAGTGGCTCGCCCAGGACGTGCGCGCGTTCAACGTGTTCCAGTACATCACGCTGCGCGCGGTGCTCGCGACGCTCACCGCGCTCGCGATCTCGCTGCTCGCCGGGCCGCTGGTGATTCGCAAGCTCACCGCCTACAAGATCGGCCAGGCGGTGCGCGACGACGGTCCGCAATCCCACCTAACCAAGGCGGGCACGCCCACCATGGGTGGAGCGCTGGTGCTCATCTCGATTCTCACGGCGACGCTGCTGTGGGCGGACCTGTCCAATCGCTTCGTCTGGGTCGTGCTCGGAGTCACGTTCGGCTTCGGCGCGATCGGCTGGGTCGACGACTACCGCAAAGTGGTGAAGAACAACCCGAAGGGGCTTTCGGCGAAGGCGAAGTTCCTGTGGCAGTCCCTCATCGGCCTCGTCGCCGCGGTCTATCTCGCTTTCGCCGTGTCCGCCTCGGGCAGCGGTCAGATCCTCGAGCTGTTCTCGTCCTGGGTGGCGAGCGGATTCTCCATCACCCTCTCGCCCAAGGCCGACCTGATCGTGCCGCTCAACAAGAACATCGC
>VBDE01000397.1 GCA_005883665.1 Betaproteobacteria bacterium | reverse complement strand
CGCCAGCGAGAACAGATCGCTGCGCCCGTCGATCTTCTTGCCCTGGAGCTGTTCCGGTGACATGTAGGACGGCGTACCGAGCACCATTCCGGTTTTGGTCCTGGACGAATCGGTAATGCGGGCAATTCCGAAATCGGTCACCTTGACGATGTCGTTTTCAGGCTCGTACATGACGTTGGCCGGCTTCACGTCTCGGTGTACCACGTTCTGCTTGTGCGCGTAGCCGAGCGCGTCGGCCACCCTGGCCACGATCGAGATGATCTTGTCGGTCGGCAGGGTGTCGCCTGGTTTGGTGAACGGCACCAGGTCTTGGCCTTTGAGGAGTTCCATCGCGATGTAGCACAGGTCGTGCTCTTCGCCCGCGTCGAAAATCGTCACGATGTTCGGATGGCTCAGGCGCCCGGCGGTTTCGGCCTCGCGGAAAAACCGCTCCTTGACCTCGGCGAGTTCGTCCGCCTCGAATTCCTGGGAAAGCGCCATGGTCTTGATCGCCACGACGCGCCCGATTTTCGGATCCTTGCCGAGATACACGACCCCCATGGCGCCTTTGCCGAGCTCCTTTTCCACGCGATAGCGGCCGAGCATCGGCTTCTCGGCGCCCCCGCCGAGAACGAGGGTTCCGCCGGGGTGGGTCTGCGTGCCACCGAGAACGAGGGTTTCCGACATCTGCTTCGCGCGCGACAACTTCGCCTGGAGGTCGCGGAACTTCGGGTCATAGTCGGCCATGTAGCGGAACGCCGCTTCAGCCTTGTTGAATTGGCGCTTGCGCTCGAAGTCCAGCGCAAGGTTGTAGAGGTTGTCCATGACCGTGTCGTCCAGGGGCACCTTGCGGAAGTAATCGAAAGCCATGTCGAGCTGGCCTTGCCCTTGGAAAGCGAGGCCGAGCATGCGCGCGTTGGCTGCCGACTGCGCATCGGATACCTCCTTGCCGCGCTCGGTGACAACGAAGCGCTTTGTCACGAGTAACACGTGACCGATGACCAGCAGGGTGAGTGGCAGCATGAATTGCAGCCACAGTCCCTGGCCGGTCATGAGCAGGAAGTGCGTGGTGAGCAGGATCGCCACGATGCCTGCGCTGACCACGGCTCCCAGGCCGGCGGAAAGTCGCGGGAGCAGCGTGATCAGGTACAGCGCTACGAGGAGATAAACCACCCTCTCGACGATCCAGCCCCAGGTCGGTGCAACGAAAAAATGCCCCTGCAAGAGCGAGGAGACCGTATGCGCCTGAAGCTCGACGGCCGGCATGGCCGGATTCACCGGCGTCACGAATATGCTGCCGACCCCGGCAGCCGTCGGTCCGATCAGCACGATCTTGTCACGGTATTTTTCCAGCGGGATCTTGCCGCTCGCCACGTCGTAGAACGAGTCCCCCTGAATGGCCGGCCTGCCGTCGCGATCCTTGTAGAAATACGTGAACATCTGCAGCGTCGGATCCGCGCTCACCCGGAAATTGCCGATCTGCAGCGCTTCACCGGGACGGATCTTGATGTCCTTGGCGGTCAGATTGAGGCTCCTCGCCACCATCATGACCGCCAGCGACGGATAGTATTCGTCGTAGTAGGTGATGGCGAGCGCTTCGGTGCGGATCGCCCCGGCCGCGGCGGCGCCCAAACTCTCCACAATCGGGACTTCGACGGCGCTGGTGAAGAGCGGGAGATCGCCGCTGCCACCCTGGATCGAGAGCGCGTTCTTGCGCACGAATTCGGGAAGGGGCTTGTCGGGCTTGCCACGCGGCTCGCCAAAAGTAAACAGCAACGGCAGCACCACGTTGCCCGCCTTGGCAAAACTCTCAGCGAGCTTCCTGTCGGTGTTGAGGGCGCTCTCGGCTTCCTGCAGCGTTGAGCCGATTTGAAGGAGCTCGGGCGATACGCCGCGGGGCGGCGCGCTCGGATCCGTATTCGCCGGCACGAGCCGCTGGGAGGCCTCGAGAAGCCTGTTGACATAGGCGAGGCCCGGATCGAGCTGCGGTTCGGAGAAAAAAACCGTATAGCCGATGACTTTGGCCTTCGCGTCCGCGAGGCGTTCGATCATCTTTGCATGGATGTCGCGCGACCACGGCCAGCGACCGATATTGTCGATGCTCCGCTTGTCGATCGCGATCACGGAAATCCTGTCCGACGGGGTTCGCGCCGAGGCCCGAACGCCCCAGTCGTAGGCGTAGCGCTCAAGGGCCTCGATCAGCTGGATACCGCCGGCCGCGAGCAGAACAAGCGACACACCAAGGCAGAGAAACCAGTCTTTTTTCCAGAAGCCCGCTTGGGTCATAGCTTCTCCCGTTTGTTTTTATTGTTGTTCAACGAGGGATGCGCTCCGAGTGCTCGCATTTTACGCTAACCACCTCTCGCCCATGAAGAGCAGCAAGTTACTGAATAAACAATGCTCTAGGGGACATTTTTACAGTGAAAGGTGGAGGCAGTCAAATTTCCCTTCGGCAGCGAAAACCGCGAAGGAGAACACGACGAAACGTCGCGCTAGCTGAGCGGCGGCAGCGCAGGCGCGAGTCAGCTCCCGAGCACGGTGCCCGGAGTGAGGCGGTTCTGGGCTACAAGTTCGGCCGCGGATACTTTCTTGCCGTCTTCGTGCTTCGCCTTGAGGACCTCGATTCGTCCTCCCTGAGCGGTCACGAAGAAACTCGCGGCGCCGATTTCGGAAATCTCCCCGATCTTGCCTTTTACCGCGCCGAATGTGCGGAACACATGCTTGCGGCTGTCGAAGATCTGCAGTTTCTTTCCGCTCAAAGTAGTCCAGGCGCCGGGGGCGGGATTACAGCCGCGTACGAGGTTGTAGATGAAATCGACGTGGCTCGCCCAATTGATTTTCGCCTCGGCGGCGCGGCACCAGCCTTCGTAGCTCGCGCGGGCTTCGTCCTGAACCGTTTCGCGGTGCTTGCCGGCCATCACCAGGTCGGCCGTCTCGAGCATCGCCGTGACCCCCATCGGGAACAAGCGATCGAAATAGACGCTGCCGAGCGTGTCATCCGGGCTGAGCGGCGTCTCCTTTTGCAGGATCACGGGGCCTTCGTCCAGGCCATCGGTCGGTCGGAAGATGGACAGTCCGGTTTTGGTGTCGCCGCGGATGATCGGCCAGTTGATCGAGCTCGGCCCGCGATATTTCGGCAAGAGCGACGGGTGATACTGGATCATGCCTTTCTTCGGGATCTTCACGAACTCCTGCGGCGCGAACTGCAATACGTAAGCCATGATGCCGATATCAGCATTCAATGCGCGCAGCGCATCGTGCGCATCTTTGTTCCGCAGCGAGGGGAACTGGTAGACCTTGACGCCCTTCTCCTGCGCGGCGACCTTCAGCAGATCTGCTTTGGCGCCTTCTTTTTCTGGGGCGCAGAACACGCCCGCGACTTCGTCACCGCGGGCAAGAAAGGCCTCGAGCACCGCTTTACCGAAGTCCTGCTGCCCGATAACTGCTATTTTCATTGCTACGCCGCCTTCTTGGGGGGGACAGAGAAGGCGCCCGCCCGCCTCAGGCCGGCGATTTTCGTTTCGTCGTAACCGAGGACTTCCTTGAGAACCTCGTCAGTGTGCTCGCCCAGCAGTGGCGAACGCTCGATGCGCGCAGGCGAATCGGAAAGCTTGATCGGCATGCCGACGTTGTACCACGTGCCCCGCTGCGGGTGGTCGAGCTCGACCCACATGTCGCGGCCTCTCACGTGCTCGTCAGTAGCGAGGTCCTGCGTGCTCATGATCGGGCCGCACGGCACGTCGAGCGGGTTGAGGATCGCCATGAGCTCGCGCTTGGTGTGTTTCTCGGCGAACT
>VBDE01000396.1:969-3182 GCA_005883665.1 Betaproteobacteria bacterium | reverse complement strand
GCCCCAGTCGGTGAGGAGCGATTCCATCTCGTCGATGTGGCCCGCCTCGATGGGCGCGAGGTGGTAGCCGTAGTCCACCCAGTAGTTCCCTTCGGAGAGCCGCAGCACCTCGGGCATGAACTGGCGGTACGGCCCGCCGCGGTTGAGGTAGTACTGCCCGGTGCGGAAATAGGTAAGGCTCGTGGTCGTCCCGCCCATCGCCGCCGCCTTGCTCTCGGAGACGGCGTCCTGCGCGAGGTCCCGGTAGATGCCGATGTGCATGTGCGCGTCCACGCAGCCCGGAAAGCCGAGGAGATTCTTTCCATCGATCACCTCGTTTGCGTCCTCCGGCCGGATGGCGCGGGTGAGCCCCGCGAACTTTCCGGCTTTGATCCCGACATCGAGAAGCTCGACCGTATTCTTGTTCGGGCGCACGACGCGGACGTTCTTGACGAGGAGGTCGTAGGGGCGCGTCATTCGGGTCCCGCCTGCCGCGCGCTCCGCTCGCGCGCGAGCCGCTTTTCCAGGTGGGGCAGCAGCCCGCCGTCGCGCACCATGCAGATGAGGTGCGGCGGGATCGGCTCGCAGGCGATTGCCTCGCCCGTGGTGAGATTCTCGATGCGGCCCGTTTCGGGATCGGCGCGGACCGAATCGCCCGCGCGGATTTTCTGCGCATCGGCACACACCAAGGCCGGCAGGCCGAGATTGAGGGAGTTGCGGTAGAAGAGGCCGGCGAACGAGGGCGCGATCACCGCGGCAACGCCGAGGTGCCGCAGCGCCTGCGGAGCCTGCTCGCGCGAGGAGCCGGCGCCGAAGTTGCGTCCGCCGACGACCACGTCGCCTGGCCTCACGTCGGTCGCGAAGCGCGGCTCGACGAGCTCCAGGCAATGCCGCGCCATCTCCTCGATGCCGAACTTCATGTACTGGCCGGGGGCGAGCATGTCGGTCTGGAGGTTGTCCCCGAACACCCACGCGCGGCCGCTCATGCGAGGAACTCCCGGGGATCGCAGATCCGGCCGGCCACCGCGGACGCGGCCACGGTATACGGCGAGCCCAGATAGACCTGCGAGGACGCGGCGCCCATGCGGCCCCTGGAGTTGCGTGCGGTGGAGGAGATGACCACCGCGTTCTCGCCGAAGCGGAAACCGCCGTAGCCCGCGCAGACTCCGCAGGCGTTGGGCAGGAGCTTCGCGCCGGCGTCGAGGAGAATCCCGAGCGTGCCTTCCTCACGCGCGGTCTCCTGGTCCTTGAGCGAAGCGGGCGCGAGGAGCAGCGAGACGTTCGGCGCGGTCTTTCTTCCCTTGAGCACGCTCGCCGCCATGCGCAGATCGTCGAGCTTCGCGCCGGTACACGCGCCGATGTAGGCGACGTCGATCGCCGTGCGCGCGAACTCCTGCGCCGGCGCGGCATTGGCGGGGCTGTGCGGCGCGGAAACCTGCGGCGCGAGTGCCGCCGCGTCGAGGCGGTGGTGCTCGAGAACGGGAGCGCCTGCGTCGCCCTGCCAGCGCTCGACCTCGACTCCGGTTGCGCCGGCGGCGTCGAGATAGGCGCGCGTGGTCGCGTCCGGCGCGACGAGGCCGGTCTGCGCGCCGAGCTCCGCGGCCATGTTGCACAGGGTCATGCGTTCCTGCATCGAGAGCGCCGCGACGGCGTCCCCCGCGTACTGCACTGCCTGGTACTTGCCGCCGTTCATGCCGAGCCGCGTGCACAGGAAGAGAATCAAGTCCTTGGCGACCACGCCGCGCCCGAGCTTTCCACTCCACTCGACCAGGATGGTGTGCGGCACCGTGAGCCAGATTTCGCCCGTCACCAGAACGCCGAGCATTTCCGTGGCGCCGATGCCGAACATGTAGGCGCCGAACGCGCCGCCGGTCGGCGAGTGGCTGTCGCCGCCGACCGCGAAGAGGCCCGGCCTGAGATGTCCCTTCTCGGGGAGCACGACGTGGCAGATGCCGACGCCGTCGTAGAATTTCTGGACGCCGGCCTCCTTCACCCATTCGCGCGCGATGCGGATGATGTTCCTGCTCTCCTCGTCGTCCGCCGGAAGGTAATGGTCGGTGATGACGACGATCTTCTCCGGATCCCAGACTTTCGCGCCGAGCTTCTCGAGCATGGGCTTGACGCGCCGCGGACCGCCGGAGTCGTGCATCATCGCGAGGTCCACCCTGCAGGTGACGATCTCGCCGGGAGCCACCGCGTCGCGCCCGGCGGCGCGGGCGATGATCTTCTGCGCG
>VBDE01000396.1:0-935 GCA_005883665.1 Betaproteobacteria bacterium | reverse complement strand
CGTGCCGTGGAACGTCATCGCGCCATTTTCAAGCACGTAGGCGCGATGCGCAATCTCGAGCGCCTGGCCGACGTTCTGCTCGACGAGCAGGATCGACAAGCCTTCGGCGTTCAGCCGCTTCACCAGCGAGAACATCTCGTCGACCCGCATCGGCGAGAGCCCCAGCGATGGCTCGTCGAGGATCAGCAGCCGCGGTTCGGCCATCAGCGCGCGGCCGATCGCGAGCATCTGCTGCTCTCCGCCGGAGAGCGTGCCGGCGCGCTGCGCGGTCCGCTCCTGCAGCCGCGGAAATACGGAGAAGACGCGCTCCATGTTCCGCGCGCGGTGCTCGCGGCCGCGGCGATAGCTGCCGAGCTCGAGGTTCTCGCGCACCGAAAGATTCGGAAACACACGCCGGCCCTCGGGCACCTGGATCAGACCGGCGGCGACGATGTCGGTGTGGCGCGCGCGGGTGATGTCGCGCCCCTCTCCTGGTGGCTGGAGCGCTCGCGCTACGGCGCGTGGCTGACGGCGGTGCGCGACAACGAAGCCTCGGCCGCGGCGCTCGGCGTGGACGTGTTCCGCGTGAAGCTCCAGGCGATCGTGATTTCGGCGGGGCTGATGGCGGCGGGCGGGGCGTTCTACGTGCAGTATTTCCAGTACATCGATCCCCACCTCGCCTACGGACCCGCGGTGTCCGTCGAGGCGCTGCTCGGCCCGATCGTCGGCGGGCTTGCCCTCGGCGATCAGCTGCCCGTTGTTGAGTACCCAGGTGTGCTCGGACAGATTCAGCACCGCCTGCATCACGTGCTCGATCATGAGCACCGTGACGCCGCCGTCGCGGATCGAGCGGATCACCGGCGACATCTCCGAGACTTCCTGCGGGTTGAGGCCGGCGAGCACTTCGTCGAGCAGGAGAAGCTTCGGCTCCGTCGCGAGCGCGCGCGCGAGCTCCA
>VBDE01000008.1 GCA_005883665.1 Betaproteobacteria bacterium | reverse complement strand
CTCGTGTCGCTCCAGCCCTACCTGATGTCGGCCTTCAACCGATGGCGCAAGGACGTCAAGGGCGAGCGCGCGTGGTTTCTGCTCGTCGAGCCGCAGCGCGCCTGCCTCGCCCGCATCGAAAGCGGGCGGTGGTCGGCCGTGCGCAATGCCCGGGGAAACTTCGACGAGCCAGGCCAATGGGCGGGGCTGCTCGATCGCGAGCGCCATCGGGTCGGCGGAGACGACGCGTCCGAGGGAGTCTACGTCCACGCGCCCTGGAGCGGGAAAGCTCTTTCGGTCGGAGGAGAGGCGTGGACTTTCAGGAGCCTTGCGCTCGCCCCGACGGAGGGCCTGGCTCCCGCGGAGTCGGAATCGAGCTCGACTACGTCGCCTCCCCGCGCCGTCCGCAGTGGATAGGCGTGTCCGTGCTGATCCTCGCGCTCGTGGTCTCGGGCGACATGGTTCTGCGCTATCGCAATGCCCTGCACGAACTCGCCGCGGTCGATGCGGCGCAGGGCATGCTCAACGCCGACCGGCGGCCGCAGCGCGCCGTGCCGAAGGAACGGCTCGACGCGGAAGCGAAGATCATCGACGCGGCCGTGCGGCAGCTCAGCATTCCGTGGGCGCAGATGATCGAGGCGGTCGAGGCGGCCTCGACCGGCGACGTGACCGTGCTGCAGCTGCAGCCGGAAACCCAGCAGCGCAGCCTGCGCCTGACCGCGGAAGCGAAAAGCCGGGAGGCCATGCTCAGGTACGTGCGCCGGCTCGGCGAGACCCGGGCGCTTTCAGGAGTGCATCTGGTCAGTCATCACGTCCAGACCGAAAATCCCTCGCGTCCGATCCAGTTCGGCGTGCAGGCGGCCTTCAGGAACAACCGATGAAGCGCGCCCAGGAATGGCTGCACGCGCTGGGACCGACCGGAGTGCTCGGCATCGGGGTCCTCATTTTCTGCGTCCCGTTCTATTTTTCGGCGGTCAGCCCGGCGGAGAGCGAGCTGCAGACGCAGCGCTCCGTGGCGGAGCGGCTGCGCTCGCGCACTCCTTTTCAGCCGGTATCGAGCGAAGGCCGCGCGGAGGAGCTCCGCCGCTTCTACGGACTGTTTCCCCCGCTGGAAAGACTTCCGGACGAGCTCGAGCGCGTGTACGCCCTCGCGCGCTCCGCCAAGCTCGAATTGCTGCAGGGCGAATACCGCCTCGAGAAACCTCCTTTCGGCATTGTGTTCTACCGCATCACCCTGCCCATCCGCGGCACTTATCCGCAGATCCGGCAATTCGTCGCCGCCACCCTCAAGAGCATGCCGATTGCCTCGCTCGACGCGCTGCGCTTCGAGCGCAAAAAAGCGGGCGATTCGCAGCTCGAAGCTCAGCTACGCTTGACCATCTACTTCCGTCCCGCTAACGAAGGCGAACCCCCATGAAAACCTCCTCGAAGACCGTTTGCGCGGCGCTGGCCTTGGCGCTCGTCGCCGCCTGCACGGGCGACGCGCTCATCAGGGACACGCGAGCGCTGCTGAACGAAGGCCGCACGGACGAGGCGCTCGCGTCGCTCGAAAAGGCGACGCGGGAGGATCCCCAAAACCACGCCTACCGCTCGGAGTATTTCCGCTTGCGCGAGTTCACCACCGCACAGTGGCTCGTGCAGGCGGAGTCCCTGCGGACTACTGCGCAGTTCGAAGCGGCCAACGAGCTTTATCGCCGGGTGCTCAAGTACGATGCGGCCAACGCGCGGGCGACGCAGGGTCTCGCGCAAATGGAGATGGACGTGCGCCACCGTGCCCTCCTCGGCGAGGTGGACAAGCTCGTGAAAGCCGAAAGATACCGCGACGCCAGGGACGCTCTCGCTCCGGTGCTCGCGGAGAACCCGGCTCAGCGCGAGGCACGCCAACTGCAGCGGCTGATCGAGGAGAAGACGACCAAGCCCGCTGTCGCCCTCCTTCAGCTGAGAAGCTCGGTCACCAAGCCCATATCCCTCGAGCTGAAAGATGTGCCCCTGCGCACCGTATTCGACGTGATCGCGCGCGCGGCGAATCTCAACTTCCTGTTCGACAAGGACGTGCGCGCCGACCTGAGGACCACGATCGTCGTGCGTGACGCGCAGGTCGAGGACGTCATCAAGCTGATCCTCGCGACCAACCAGCTCGAGCAGAAGGTCTTGAACGAGACCACGGCGCTCATCTACCCGAACACGCCGCAGAAGCTGCGCGAATACCAGGATCTCGTCGTCAAGAGCTTCTACATCGCCAACGCGGACGTGAGACAGACGGCAAACCTGATCCGCACCATCCTCAAGACGCGCGACATCTTCATCGACGAAAAACTGAACCTCCTGGTGATGAAGGACACGCCGAACGCCATTCGCCTCGCGGAAAAGCTGATCGCGGCGCAGGACATCGCCGAGCCGGAGGTGATGCTCGAGGTCGAGGTGCTCGAAATCGGCTACAACCGGCTGATGGAGCTGGGCGTGCGCTTCCCGGGCTCGGCAGCCGTGAGCCTCGTCGGCGGCGCGACTGCCGCCGGAACGCCGGGGACTCTCACCCTGCCCGAATTGCGCTCGCGCGACCAGAACCTGGTGCGACTCACCTTCACCGATCCGCTGTTCCTCTTCGCGCTCAGGCAGACCGACGGCCGCACCAACCTGCTCGCCAATCCCCGCATCCGCGTGAAGAACAAGGAAAAGGCGAAAATCCACATCGGCGATCGCGTCCCGGTGATCACCACGACTGCCGCGGTGGCAGGGGGCTTCGTTTCCCAGTCGGTGAGCTACCTCGACGTGGGCCTGCAGTTCGAGGCCGAGCCTCTGATCTATCTCGAGGACGATGTCGGCATCAAGGTCGGGCTCGAAGTGAGCAACATCACCAAGGAGATACCGACTAAGGATGGGGGTATCGTCTACCAGGTCGGCACGCGCAAGACCAGCACGGTGCTGCGCCTGAAAGACGGCGAAACCCAGATCCTCGCCGGCCTCATCAGCGACGAGGACCGGCGCAACGCCACCCGCATTCCGGGCCTTGGCGACTTCCCGGTGCTGGGGCGCCTGTTCTCGTCCACGAGCGACACCATCAGCAAGACCGAGATCGTGCTGCTCATCACCCCGAGGCTGATGCGGAATATCGTGCGGCCCGACGCGCGCACGGCCGAATTCGCCGCGGGAACCGAAGCCTCCTCCAGCGGCGGCCCGCTCGGGGCAGCCTCCTCGCCGTCCTCGTTCGCCCCGCTCCCGACTCAGCCGGGAGCGTCGCCGTCGCCCGCTCCTGCGGTGCTCCCCGGGGCGGCCACACCGCCAGGAGGCACGATCGTGCCTTTCGGCGGCGTGCAGCAGCCGCAGTAGCGCGGGCGGGCCTCACCCCATGGCCGGCGGTCGCGCTCGGGCAGTCGCCGCCCACGGCTTTACCCTGATCGAGCTCGTCATCACCGTGGCGATCGTCGCGCTGCTCGCATCGGTCGCGCTGCCCGTCAGCGAGCTCGCCGTGCAGCGCACCAAGGAGCAGGAGCTGCGCCGCACGCTGCGCCAGATTCGCGACGCGATCGACATGCACAAGCAGGCATCGGACGAGGGCCGAATCCAGAAATCGATCGGAGACTCGGGCTATCCCAAGAAGCTCGAGGACCTCGCCGAGGGTGTCGACGACCAGAAGAGCCCGAAGAAGGAAAAGATCTACTTCCTGCGCCGCGTCCCGCGCGATCCCTTCAACGGCGATCCCACGCTTTCCGCCGCGGCCACCTGGGGAAAGCGCAGCTACGCGAGCCCGCCCGACGATCCCAAGGAAGGCGACGATGTGTTCGACGTCTTCTCGCTCGCGCAGGGCAAGGGCATCAACGGCCAGCCCTACCGGGACTGGTAAAACCGGTGCGACAGCGTTCCGGATTCACCTTGATCGAGCTGCTGGTGGTGATGGCGATCATCGCCCTCCTGCTGACGCTCGCCATCCCGCGCTATTTCGGCAGCCTCGAAAGATCCAAAGAGGCGGTGCTGCGGGAAGATCTGTACCAGCTGCGCGACGCGATCGGAAAATACTACGGCGACAAGGGCAGGTACCCGGAGTCGCTCGACGCGCTCGCCTCGGAAAAGTACCTGCGCAAGGTGCCCGTCGATCCCATCACCGAGAGCTCCGCGACCTGGGTGGTCGTCGCGCCGGAGGACCCGCAGAAAGGCGGCGTGGTCGACGTGAAAAGCGGCGCGCAGGGCAAGGCTAGCGACGGCAGCGTCTACGCCGAGTGGTGATCGTGAATCCGCGCGAAGCAGGCTTCACCTACCTCACGGTCCTCTTCGCGATCGCTTTCCTGGGCCTGGGTCTCGCCCTCACCGGGGAGGTCTGGCACACCGCGCAAACGCGGGACAGGGAAATGCAGCTGCTCTACGCGGGCAACCAGTACCGGCGCGCGATCGAGAGATACTACGTGAGCGGGCCGAGGCAGTTTCCCAGGGCCCTCGAGGACCTGCTGAAAGACCCGCGCAAGCCCGGGACCGAGCGCTACCTGAGAAAGCTCTACTCCGACCCGCTGACCGGGAAAAGCGAATGGGGTCTGGTCAAGGCCCCGGACGGCGGGATCATGGGTGTCTACAGCCTTTCGGAGGACAGTCCCAAAAAGGTCGCCAATTTCGGCTTCGCGAACAGGGAATTCGAAGGCGCCTCGAAATATTCGGACTGGAAGTTTCTCTACAACCCGGGGACTCAGCTGGCGCCCATCCCGCAGCAGCTCCCCGTGCCCGACCCGGGCAAGCCGGGCGCTCCGCAGGCGCTTGTCCCGCAGAGTGCGAAGTAAGCGCGCAGCGGCGAGCTCGCGCACCGCGTCAAATCGGGTGCAAGCCCAGCGTCAGGCCCAGCGGCACGAACACGATGGCGAAGGCGTTCCCGATCAGCACGAGGGACGCGACCCGCTCCGGCTCCTGCAGATAGCGTTCGGCGAGGAGGTAGTTGAGCGCCGCCGGCGGAAGGCTCGCGAAGAGCATGAGCTGCGCGAACTGCTCGGACGGCAAGCGCAGAATGAATTGCGCGAGGTAGGCTCCCGCGAACCCAGCGAGTGGGCACACCACCGCGCCCAGCACGCCCGCTTGCCAGCCGCGCTTCGACAGATCGGTGAGGCGCACCCCGAGCGCGAACAGCATCATCGGCAGCGTGGCGTCGCCCAGCATCTTCAGGCCCGTCATCAGTGCAGCCGGCACTTTCCAGGCGAAGACGCTGAACACCAGCCCCAGCACGCTCGCGACGATCATCGGCGAGGTCGCGAGCGCCTTCCACTCGGCGTGGCGGCTGACGATGCGGCTCCCGAGGGTGAACTGCAGGAGCGTGCTCGCCACCAGCAGCAGCACCATCGCCGCGAGGCCCGGACGCCCGAAGGCGAGCACCGCGAGCGGCAGACCCATGTTGCCGCAGTTGTTGAACATCATCGGCGGCACGAAGGTGCGGGGGCTCACGCGGGCGAGGAGCGCGATCGGCCAGGCAATCAGCCCCGAGACCAGGATCACCGCCACCCCACCCGCGACGAAAGCGACGTTGCCCTCGAGCTGGAAGTCCTCGCCCGCGAGCGAAGTGAAAACCAGGAGCGGGCCCAGCACGTGGAGCGACACGTGATTGAACGATTTCAGGTCGGGCTGGTTGCGGCGCCCGTAGCCGTAGCCGATCGCGATGATCAGGAAAACCGGCCCTATGACGGAAGCGATGCGTTCGAGGACGAGCACGGGCGGTCGTCAGCGCGTCGCGCTCACTTCGACTGCCGCGTGATGATCTCGGCGTAGAGTTTTTCCCACTTCGCGCTCTCGTCCAGCATCACCGCAGGATCGACGAATTTCAGCCGCGTTCTCGCGGCGCCGGGATCGGCCTTGCGGTTGGTCGGCAGGTAATTCCCCTGGACCAGGGTCGCCTGCCCTTCTCCGAGCATGAAATCGTAGAACAGCAACGCCGCATGCGGGTGCGCCGGCTTCCTGGACAGGGCGACGCCGTTGACCCGCGCGATCGCCGGCTGAATCGCATACCACTCCACCGGAGCGCCCCTCTGCTTGAGCTTCTCCGCGTTGTGGTTGTAGACGGTGAGCGCGAAGGGCACCTCGCCCGAGGCGACGAGGCCGGCGAGCAGCGTATGCCCCCGGCGCACCGAGAGTCCGTTCCTGGCGACGATCTCGCGGAACAGCTTCAGGCCTTTGTCCTCTCCGATTTCCTTGACCACCATCGCGAACCAATCGATGTCCTCGGCCTCGATCCCCAGCCGCCCTTTCCATCTCGGGTGCAGAAAGTCCTCGTAGGACTTCGGCAGCTCCTCCTTCTTCACCAGGTTCGTGTTGTAGGCATGGACGAACAGGTTGAGGCGTGTCCCGATCCATTCGCGGTGCGGCCTGACCGCCTCCGGAACGAGGTCAGGAAAATGCGTCGAACCGGCCTTCTGCAGCAGCTTTTCGCGGTGCAGCGACTCGAGCTCGGGACCGTTCGTCTCGACGACGTCGAAGTCGAAGCGGCCGGCCCGCGCCTCGGTGACGATGCGCTGCACGACTTTTTCCGAGCCGGCGCGCCAGAACTTCAGCTTCACGCCGTACTTCTTGTCGAACGCCGCGGCGAGCGCATTGAGATCCTCGAGCACGAGCGACGAGTAGAGATTGATCTCGCGCTCGGTCCGCGCGCCTTTGACGAGGCGCTGCTCGCGGTCGGCTCCCTCGTACAGCGCCAGCGCCGCGACGGCGGCGGGCTGCGCGCGCGAGGCCCCGGACGCGGCGAGCGAGCAAGCCATGACGAGCCGGAAGAACGCGGCGTGCGTCATTTTCCGAATCAACCCGCCGCATCCGCGGTCAGCCCCGCCGCCTGAATCCCCGAAACGCAGGCTTCCTCGTCTTCCTCGCCCGTTCCGCCGCTCGCTCCGGCCGCACCGAGGATCTCGCCTTTCTCGTTCCTGATCAGGACGCCGCCCGTCTGCGGCAAGAATTTTCCCTTGGCCGTCGCTGCGAGGGACACGAAGAAATTGGGATTGTCCTTGGCGCGCTTGAGCAGGGCGCGGCTCGAGACGCCCATCGCGACCGAGGCCCACGCCTTTCCGAGCGCCACGTCGAAGCGGAACATGCTGGCGCCGTCCTCGCGCTGCGCGGCCTTGACGTGTCCGGCGTCATCGAGCACGACCACAGCGAGCGGCTTGATTTTCATGGCGCGCGCCTTCTCCAGCGCCCTTTCGATGATGGTATTGGCCTGCTTCAGTGTGAGCTTCGACATTCTCCCTCCGTGCGGGATTCATCAGAATGTAAGGTTCGCGGCATTATAAATGCGGCCGGGGGGCCAGTTGGCTACAATCGTCCCTCCCGCTCTCTCGCATGGAGGTTCCATGGCAGCAAGAAGAAAAGGCGCGGCACGCGCCCAGTTCAAGCTCGTCAGCCCCGACTTCCGGCCGAACGGCCCGATCGCCATGGAGCAGGTGTTCAACGGCTTCGGCTGCTCGGGCCAGAACATCTCGCCCGCGCTCGGCTGGTCGGACGCGCCCGAGGGCACGAAGAGCCTCGCGCTGCTGGTGCACGATCCGGACGCCCCGACCGGCGGCGCGGGCTGGTGGCACTGGCTCGTCGTCAACATTCCGGCGGGCGCAACCCAGTTGAGGAAGGACGCGGGCAAGGCCGACGGCTCCAACCTGCCCTTCGGCTGCGCGCAGATCGACACCGATTTCGGCGGCCCCGGCTGGGGTGGCCCCTGCCCGCCGGTGGGCGACAAGCCGCACCGCTACAACTTCACGCTGTACGCGCTGAAGGTGGACGGGCTCGACGTGGGCGGCGCGAGCGCCTCGCTCGCCGGCTACATGGTCAACGCGAACGCGATCGGCAAGGCGAAGCTCACTGGAAAATTCGGGCGAAAAAAGTGACTATGGTAGCTGCGAAGGAGGACAAACCATGAATCGACATTTCACCGCGATCTTCGCGGCGCTCGCCGTTTTCGCCGCGCCTGCGGCGCACGCGCAACAGCCCGTCAAGATCGGATTGATCATGCCCTATTCCGGCCAGTTCGCAGACGCGGCGACGCAGATGGACAACGCCATCAAGCTCTACATGAAGGAGCACGGCGACACGGTCGCGGGAAGAAAGCTCGAAATCATCCGCAGGGACACGGGCGGGGTCGCGCCGGATATCGCCAAGCGCCACGCGCAGGAACTGGTGGTGCGCGACCGAGTCGATATCCTGGCCGGGTTCGTGCTCACGCCCAACGCCCTCGCCGCTGCGGACGTATCCGTCGAAGCGAAGAAGTTCATGGTGGTGATGAACGCGGCCACCGCGATCATCACCACCAAGTCGCCCTACATGGCGCGCACCTCGCTCACCGTGCCGCAGCTGAACGAGACCTTCGGCTCCTGGGCCTACAGGAGCGGCATCCGCAAGCTGTATACGATGGTGTCGGACTACGGTCCCGGACACGACGCCGAGGGCGCTTTCCAGCGCGGATTCAAGGAGGCCGGCGGGGAGGTCGTCGGCTCGGTGCGCATTCCTGTGGCGAATCCCGACTTTTTCCCCTTCGTGCAGCGCGCGAAAGATCTCAACCCGGAGGCGATGTACGTTTTCATCCCCGGGGGCGCGCAGCCGGCCGCATTCGGCAAGGCACTCGTGGACCTCGGAATCGATTCGAAGAAGACCCGCATCCTGGGCCAGGGCGAAATCACCGAGGAGAACGCGCTGAAGGCCATGGGCGATGCCGCCCTCGGCTTGGTCACGGCCTTTCACTACGACCACAATCACAAGTCCGCGGCGAATGCGAAATTCGTCTCTGCCTACAACGCTGCTTGGGGGCGCAACCCGGACTTCTTCAGCGTCGGCGGCTGGGACGGGATGCACCTCATCTACGAAGCCCTGAAGAAG
>VBDE01000007.1 GCA_005883665.1 Betaproteobacteria bacterium | reverse complement strand
CTTCCCAGTTTTCGTCCGTGGGCTTCGGATCGAACTTGGCCTCGACCTTGATCTGGTCGTTGGTCGAGACGGGCGAAGATTCCAATACGAGGAGCTCGACCGGCGTCTTGTGATGACTCGTGAGCGTGTAGAGGTCGCTCACCTCGCGCTCGTTGCGCTGCCCGATCAGGCCTCCCGAGCCGTTCCGGTCCTTCGCGCGATCGACCTTCACGCGCACCAGGCTGTCGCGACCGAAAGGCAGCACCCATGCCGGGGAGGTCTGCGGGTTCCAGCTCGTCGCGCCGGCGTAGTTGCCGTCGCGGTAGAGCTGGATGTCTCCGGCGAGCCACACGCCTTCGGGGCGCTCGGCCTCCGCGGTGACCACCGCTTGAGCGTCCAGCCTCGGCACCACGCGCAGGCGCATTTTCACGGGGAGCGAGAGCTTCGCGAGCGACACGGTCAGCTTGCGGCCGTCGGAGGGCAGGCTCACCGCGCCGGGCACTTCGAACTCGGTGGCGAACGCGGTCTGCACTTCGACGGGCGTTTCCTGGCGCGGCTCGTCGGTTTTCATGCGCAGCCGTGAGGCGAGCGCCGGGGCCGCAACGACTCCAGATGAAATCTCCGACATGCGATCCGCGTTCGGACTGAATAACGACAGCTTCCACGGGCGCGGCTCGGTCCCTTGAGGAGAAAGCCGCGGCTGGCCCGTAGAAAGTTTCAGTCTGACGTTCGTCCAGTCCTCACCCGTCACCTGCGAGATGGCGCCCTGCCGTTCGAGCAGCACTTTCGATCCTGCCGAATCCAGGCCCGCGCGGTATGCAGGCCGCCATCCGGCGCCGTTCACCTGGTAGGACACCCTCACCTCGCCCGGCCCCTCGGCGGAAACGCCGACCGCGATCGTGCGCACGTCCTTCGCGCCGCTCCTCAGCCTCGCGAGATCGCGCTCGAGCGCGCGGATCTCCTTGTCCAGCTCGCGCTTTTGCACCTGCACCTTCTGGATCCTGCCGAAGGCGTCGCTGCCGCCGCGGCGGACCGCTTCGATCACTTCGGCGACCGATTTTCCGTTGAGCGCGGGCGCGGGCTTCTCCGTTCCCGAGGAGGGCGCGCCCAGGCGTGATATGTAATCGGCCGCCATCTGCGCTGACCTGGCATCGACCTCGAGCACGGCCTGCCGGTCCTTGAGCGCCTGGATTTTGTCTTCGATCGCGGACTCGCGCGCGCTCGACGCGGCCGTGCGGCTCTGGTCCTGCGTGGAAACTTCGCCCAGGCGCACGCCCGGAGTCGATTCCACGCGCACCGTCTGCGGATCGAAATTCGCCGGCAGCCCGGAGATTTCCAGCCGCGTCATGCCCGGCACGACCCGCGCCGTGCGCTCGACCGTCGCGCTGCCGGGATAAAGCGTCACGGAGGTGATGCGGGATGCGTCCTGCGCGATTGCGGCGCCGCAGCCGAGTGACATCGCAAGCAACACGGCCTCAATACTCGTCCGTCGATGAAGCATCATTGTTTAACCCCTTTTATTCCATTGCATTGAAGGAATGAAACGGTAAACGCGCTTGCGGTCCGAGTGGGGTTAAAGTCATGCTCGCTGCCGGGAAGCAAGCGTGCGACTATAGTCACCGCCGCGCGGGAAGGATCGCGAGCAGCATCGCGACCACCGCGAGCGCCATCGCGCCGGTCGCGAGCCAGCCGAGATTCTTCAAGCGCCGCCTCACGGTGAAGCGCCCCATGATCTCCGGGCGCGCCGCCATCAGCATCATCACGGCCATGATGGGCACCGAGATCACGCCGTTGATCACCGCGCTCCAGATGAGCGCCTTGACCGGATCGATCTCGGTGAAGTTGAGCGCGACGCCGATCGTCGTCGCGGCGATGAGGATGCCGTAGAAGCCGCGCGCTTCCATCAGCCTCAAGCCCAGGCCGATCGGCCAGTGGAAAGATTCGGCGACGGCATACGCGGCCGACCCGGCGAGCACCGGCACGGCGAGCATGCCGGTCCCGACGATGCCCGCCGCGAACAGCAGAAACGCGAACTCGCCGCCGATCGGACGCAGCGCCTGCGCCGCCTGCGCCGAGGTCTGGATGTCGGTGATGCCGTGCGCGTGCAGGGTCACCGCGGTGGTGAGCATGATGAAGAACGCCACCAGGTTGGAGAACGTCATCCCGATGTAGGTATCGACCTTGATGCGGCGAAGCTGCGCCGCGGCCTGTTCGGGCGCCTCGCGCAGCGGCTGTTCGCCATCCGCCGCGCGCTGCTCCTCCACTTCCTGCGAAGCCTGCCAGAAAAAAAGATACGGGCTGATGGTCGTGCCGAACACCGCCACCAAGGTCAGCAGATAATCCGCGCGCAGCGTCACGTCCGGGATCAGAGTGCGCAGGCCGACCTCGAGCCACGGCACCCGCACCACGAACGCCGTCGCGACGTAGGCGAAGAGCGCGAGCGTCAGCCACTTAAGGAACGGCGCGTACCGGGGAAAGGGAATGAAGACCTGCAAGCCGAGCGACACCAGCGCGAACGCGACGATGTACAGGCGGGTCGAGCCGCCGACGAGCAGTTGCAGCGCCGCCGACATCGCGCCGAGATCGGCGGCGATGTTGATCGTGTTGGCGACGAGCAGGAGCGAGATGACGGCGTACAGCAGCGACCTCGGGTAATGCTGCCGGATGTTGGCGGCGAGGCCGTGCCCGGTCACGCGGCCGATGCGCGCGCTCACGATCTGGATGCCGATCATCAGCGGCAGCGTGAACAACACCGACCACAGCATGCCGTAGCCGAACTGCGCGCCCGCCTGGGAATAAGTGGCGATGCCGCTCGGATCGTCGTCCGCGGCTCCGGCGATGAGGCCCGGCCCGAGCTGCTTCAGCAGAGGCAATCGCACCGCGGGCTTTCCGGCGCGGGAAACGGCTGCGAGTTTTTCTTCTTTTGCGGTCATGGCTGCTGTCGTGGAGAGGCGCGCCGCGCGGCGCTGCGGCAGTGTACGGAGAAAACCCTGACAGAAGCTTGAAGGAACCGGACGATTCCAACTCCAGCGGGCTAGCGCAAGTCCTCCGGCAATATGTAATCGGGATAGCGTTTCCTGAACTCGGCGAGTTCGCGCTCGACCTCGGTCGTCTTGCCCTCGGTCCTGAGCTTGCGAATATCCTCGAGCCATTTTTCCGGAGTGCGCTCCTTGGCTTCGGAAACCGCGAGAGGGCTCGCAAAGCCGCCTGCACTCCGGACCGTCGAGGCCGATTCCAGAAGACCGCCCGCCCCCGCGGCCGGCGGAGCCGTCGCCTGCGGGGCCTGTTGACGAAGCTCGGGTGCGCTTTGGGCAGGTGGCTGTCGCTCCACGCTCGCGCGTTCGCTCGCGGCCGGAGCGGCGGCGGCGGGCGCAGGCTTCGCCTCCTCGCGCTTGCGCAATGCGTCCGGCGCGCGCGGAACCTCAGGCGCGAATGCCGGCTGCCCCGTGCCGAGGCCTCCCCTCGAAACGGTGCTCCCGCCCGGACCCTGTCCTACTGGATCGCGTTGGAGCACCTGCGAGATGGGCGGGGCCGGCGCGATGGGCCGCAACACCAAGGGTGACGGCGTCCCTGGCTGGTCGGCGCGCGGCTCCGCCGGCAAGACTTTCGCCTGCCGATCGGTTCGCGGTGTCTCGGGCGCCATCGCGTCCAGACCGGACTCGCGCTCGAAGACCATGAGCGCCAGCGTGAAAGTCACCAGCACGGTCGCGGCGAGCGCGACCGGCGTGCCCCAGCGGCGCGCGAACCGGAACCCGGCGTGTCGACGCCTCGCGCCGGCGACGCGTTGCGACGCCGCGAGGATATTGTCGTCGACCCGCTGCGGAGGGCGCGGCCCCTCTGCGTCGCGATAAATGCGGGAAAGCTCGTCGTCGCGCCGCTCGATCATGATTTCTTCCCCAAACTTGCGCGCAGCTTCGCCACAGCATAGCGCAGGCGGCTCTTCGCGGTCTCGGGGCTGACCTCGGTCGCGGCGGCGATCTCCTCGATCGACAGCTCGCTCTCTTGCTGCAGTAGAAAGGCCTCGCGCTGCGCATCGGGAAGCTCTCCGAGCGCGGCAAGGAGCCGCTCCACCGCACGCTTTCGGTCCAGACGCAGGTCGGCGGCGATCTCCCCGGCGGGAAGGTCCTCGAGGACGGATTCGCTTTCCTCGTGGCTCACGAACGACGCCCGGCCGTTCGCGCGGTAGAAATCCATCAGGCGATTGTGGGCGATCGCGTATACCCAGGAAGTGAATTTCGCGCGGACTTCATAGCGCCCGCGGGAGTTGACGACGCGCATCCAGAGGTCCTGGAACAATTCCTCGGCTGATTCCGCATTGCCGACCTGTCGCAGCAGGAAACGGTACAAGGGGAGACGATGGCGGCGGTAGAGCGCTTCGAACGCTCCGGCATCCCCCTTGCCGTAGCGCAGCATCAGCTCCTCGTCGCTCGCTTCGCTCCTCATGCGGCGCAAGTGTAGCGCCTCAGCAGGCCTCCGGTGCCGCACGGGGCGCGCGTGAGTCGGGACAGGCAGGACCGAAGCGAGGACCGACATCCTGGAGTTAACGGCGGCAGCGCAGGAACGGGGTTACGGACAGCCACGCTCACTTTCCCGCACGGATGATCTCGTCGAGCTTCTGACCCTCTATGTTGGTGTTGACCTGCATCCACAGCGGAAGGTGATCGGACATCTGAAAGGTGAACGCCGTCTTCTCCAGGTCCGGGAACAGCTCTTTCGAGTTCCCGGCGTAGAAATCGACCACGCCCGCCTGGTTCGAGAAATTCTCCGGATAGCCGGGGTAGTGCAGAATTTGATCGTAGCGCTTGTTCTGGGCCAGGTTCGTGCCGAAGGACTTGCCCTTGAGGGCGGCAGGCATCTGAAGCCCTTTCCCGGTCAAAGCCGCGAGCTGCTCAGGGGTTTCGATATTGAAGTCCCCGACTACGATGAGATCCTTGTCCTCGGAGGTCTTCTCGTTCCGCTTCAGATCGATCCATTCTGCGAGAGACTGCAGCTCCACCAAGCGCCCCGCGGGTGTCCCCCACTGCGCGTGTGCCGCCAGAAAGACGAAATCGAAACTGCCGGCGCTGAACGACGCCATGAAGGGCTCGCGCCACCAGTCGAATTTGGGCAGATACAGGTTTCCGACTTTCTCGCGCGGTGGATTGGCAGTGGCGGCGAATCCGCTGAATGCGACCGCCCTCTTGTCGTAGACGAATCCGACGCGTTCATTGTTTCCGCCCGAATCTCTCAGCGCGTCGGAGTAGATGACCCGCCAGGTCGGGCCGAGCACCTCGAGGACGCGGCCCAGATCGGTCAGGTTGTCGCGCAATTCCGCAATGCTGATGAGATCGAATTGACCCAGGATCTCGGCGATGTAGTGAATCGCCGCCTCGCTGCGCTCCTTCTTGCCGAACTCCCGGATGTTCCAGGTGGCGATGTTGAGCGTCTCGTCGAGCTTCGAGGACGGAATCTTGGCGTTCGCGATTCTCTCCTGCAGGACCTTCAGACCCTTTGCGATTTCCGGCGAGATATCTCCGTGGTTCATGATGATCCCCCTTACGACCGTCCTCGCGCCTTTGCGCCCCGAATCGCGCGCCACAGCCGGTCCGGGGTCGCCGGCATGTCGAAGCGCGTGACGCCCGCCTGGCGCAGCGCATCCGCTACCGCGTTCATGAGCGCGGGGAGCGAGCCGCTCACGCCGGCTTCGCCCACACCCTTTGCGCCGAGCGGGTTCGTTGCGGTCGGCACCGGATGCTCGCGGATCGCGAGGCCGTTCACGAGACCTGCGCGCGGCATCGGGTAGTCCATGAAGCTCCCGGTGAGGAGCTGGCCGGTGTCGGGATCGTACACCGCATGCTCGCCGAACACCTGCCCCGCCCCTTGAGTGATCCCGCCCTGCATCTGTCCTTCCACGATCTGGTGATTGATGATGTTGCCGGCGTCGTCCACCGCGGTGAAGCGCACGATTTCGGCGATTCCCGTTTCGGGCTCGATCTCGACTTCCGCGACGTGGCAGCCGTTCGGGAAGGTCACGCCGAACCTGCCCTCGGTTTTCACGTTGAGCGCATTGGGCGTGCCCGCGTACTTCTGCGCGAGCGCGAGCAGCGTAACGGCGCGGTCGGTGCCCTTGATCCGGTAAGAGCCTTCGCGGAACTCGATGTCCGCCGCGGCCGCTTCGACTTCCTTCGACGCGAGCGCGAGGCCTTTTTCCACGACCTGCTTTGCGGCGAGCTGCATGACGCTCCCCACGCCGAGGAGCGAGCGCGAGCCGCCGGTCGCGTTGCCGACCAGGCGCACAGCCGGGTCGCCGTTCCGCAAGCGGAACTTTTCCATCGGCACGCCGAGCACCGAGGAGACGATCTGCGCGTAGCTCGTCTCGTGGCCCTGTCCGTGCGAGTGCGAGACCGCGTACATCGTGATCGCGCCGCCCGCGTCGAAACGCAGCTCGACCTGGTCCGAAGGCGCAAAGCCCCCGCCGCTCGCCTCGATGTAAGCGGCCATGCCGCGGCCGCGCAGTCTCCCGCGCGCGGCCGATTGAGCGCGCCGCGCCGGAAATCCGGCCCAGTCGGAAGCGGCCAGCGCGTCGCCGAGCACGCCCTCGAAATCGCCGCAGTCGTAAGTGTTGCCGTTCGCCGCCTTGTAGGGAAACTTGTCCCTGGTCACGAGGTTCCTGCGCCGCAGCTCGGCGGGATCGATGCCCAGCTCGACTGCGGCCTGATCGACGAGCCGCTCGATCATGTAGGACATCACCGGGCGGCCCGCGCCGCGGTAGGCGGCTCCGGGCGCCTTGTTCGTCACCGCGAGCTTGACGCGCGCGCACGCGGCCGGCACCTCGTACACGCCGGTGAGGCAGGCGACGACACCCTGCGTGTTGACGAACGGGCCGGTCGGAGCGAGGTAGGCGCCGAGGTCGGCGATATACGAAAACCGCATCGCAAGAAATCTGCCCGAGGCGTCAAGCGCGAGCTCGCTCGTGCTCACGACGTCCCGCCCCTGCTCATCCGACAGGAAAACCTCCGAGCGGCTGCCGGTCCACTTCACCGGACGCCCGGTTTTTTTCGCCGCGAGCAGCACCGCGCAGTATTCCGGATACATGTTGAAGCGCACGCCGAACCCGCCGCCGACGTCCTCGGCGATGACGTCGATCTTGTCGTCGGGAACGCCCATCGTGTAGACGAGCTGCCCGCGCATCCCCGCGGTCCCTTGAGTGCAGGCGTAGAGCGCGTACTTCTGCGTCGCCGCGTCGTAGGTCCCAGCGCAGGCGCGCGGCTCCATCGGGTTGCCGACCATGCGCGGGTTGTCGAGCGCGAGTTTCACCACGCGGTCGGCTGCGCGGAACGCGGCATCGGTCGCGGCCTCGTCGCCCGCGACCCAGTCGAAGGAGAGGTTCCCGGGAAGCTCGGCGTGGAGCTGCGCCGCGCCGGGCGCGAGCGCCTTTTCCAAGAGGGTCACCGCGGGCAGCTCGCGGTATTCGACCGCGATCAATTCGGCCGCGTCCTGCGCGAGCTCGCGCGACTCGGCGACGACGCAGGCGACGCACTCGCCGACGTGGCGGACCTTCCCTTGAGCGAGCACCGGGCGCGGCGGTTTTTTCAGCGGCTCGCCGAAGCGGTCCACAACGCCGAGGTTGGTCGGAATCGACTTGTAGCCGGCTTCGGCCACGTCACGGCCGGTGAGCACGAGGAGCACCCCGGGGGCTTCGAGCGCGCTTCCCGCGTCGACGGAGACGATCTCCGCGTGCGCGCGGTCCGAGCGCAGGAACGCCGCGTAGGCCTGATTCGGAAAATTCCAGTCGGAGATGAATCGCCCCTGCCCGGTGAGCAGGCGCCGGTCTTCGAGTCTTCCCTTCATGTCGGAGTGGAGAATACCAGAACCGGCTGAGGTTCACGGCTAGAAAAGCGCGCGCGTCTGTGCTAAAAAAGCAGCCATGACCGCGTATCGCTCCCGCATCGCCGCCTGGCTCGCGCTCGCGGGCATCGCGCTCAACGCGTCCTGGCCGCTGCTCGCGAACGCCAGGCCGAATGCCCCGGCGCTTCCCTCCGAGATCTGCAGCGCGACCGGCCAGAAACACGCGGGCGAAAGCCCCTTCGGCAAAGGCGCTCGGCCTTCGCATTGCGCCCTGTGCCCCTTCAATGCCGAGCGCGGCCCCTCGATTTCGGGCGCCGCGCCCGCCCTCCTCTGCCCGACGCCCGCCTCCGGGCCGGCCCGGGAGTTTTTCTCCGAGCCGCAGCTCCAGGCAGCGCTTTCGGCCGTACGGTTTGTTGCGCGTGCTCAGGTTCTGGCACCGGCACGCGACTCAAGATTTCAAAAGGAAAAGGAATGAATAAGCGTATTGCAACCGCGTGTTCGGGAGGCGTCGCGCTCCTCGCTGCCGCAGGCGCCGCTCAAGGCTCCTGCGGCTCCGCTTTCTGTGTGCTCAACACCAACTGGGCGACGCAGGGCGTCGCGCACGAAGCCGGCACGGCGAGGCTGGACGTGCACTACGAGTTCGTCGATCAGAAGCACCTTCGCTCCGGCACTAGGCAGATCCCGCCGGAAGAGGACAACGAGGACATCAGGGAGGTGCGCACCATCAACCGGAACCTGGTGAGCACGCTCGACTACGCGTTCACCAAGTACTGGGCGGTGTCGGCCTCGCTGCCGGTGGTGAGTCGTTCACACTCGCACTTCGCGGATCCGACCGGAGCGAACACCTTCGAGAAATGGGACTTCACTCGGGCCGGCGATGCGCGCGTGCTCGGCTATTACCGCTTC
>VBDE01000401.1 GCA_005883665.1 Betaproteobacteria bacterium | reverse complement strand
GCACGGTAAATACTGCTTCCGCGACCAGGTCACCCTGGCCGATTGCTGCCTCGTGCCGCAGGTGTTCAACGCGATTCTCTACCAGTGCGACCTGGAGCCTTATCCGACCGTGATGCGGATCCACGAAGCGTGCATGAAGCTCGAGGCATTCATCCAGGCGCAGCCCTTGAAACAGCCCGACGCTGTTTGACCAAGGACTCATGCAGGCGTGGAGCTTGCGGTGCCGACGGCACGGTCGTTTGAGCACTGGGCTAAGACAAGATCAGGAAATCGATCCACACGCCGAGGCGCGAGGTGAACGCTGATGGATAACGACGAGAAAGAAATTCGGCAACGCTACTCTGGATTGACGATGGCGGAGCTTATTGAACTCCATCGCAGCGCCCGACTGTCTGCTGCGGATGCGACAATTGTTGACGAGATGCTCGAGTTTCGCGGGGTTTCCAAAACCGTCCGTCAAAAGCTCAAGAATTCTTCCGATAGCGCGCCGCCTGTCCCCGTAGGAGCGATAGATACGACCCCCGAACGGATTGTCCTCAAGCCGCTGTTGATGGATACAATCTCTAAAGAGATTGGCTACGCATTGTCGGCGCTTGATTCCCACAGCTTTCTATCCATCACTTATTTTCTTGGTTTGGCGGCGTTGAGTATTTGTCTTGCCTATGGCCTCTGGGGCCTGAAGCCATGGGCCAGAAAATTCATGATCTCTTACTGCGCCTTGGTCGTTTTCTTGGGCTGGCTGGTAATTTTGCTGCTGTTTCTCTCTGTCGATAGCCATTGGAGACTTTCCATTGAAGAACTCGCTCGTTCAACAGCGACTCTCAGCGGTAAGGAGATCCTAAAGGCGGTCATGTATAAAATCCTCTTCGTAAAAGCATGTGTCTGGACCGCTGTGTATGGATTGTTGATGGCTTACTTTTTCAAAGCAGACATCCGTCGTCTTTTCCAATGATTGTCCTAGGGGCACGAGCGGACGTTGGGGTCTTCGATCCGACCAAGGATTTTGCTCCGGACGCGGGCGAAACATCGCACCTTGGTCTTCTGAGCTTGAACTACGGGCGCAACGCATTGAGGGCGCGGGATGATAATTGTACGCGAACGCTGCCGAATCATGGCGTTGCGTTCCCGCTGCATTGCTGCTAGTTTGCCCCCGGGGAGAACCATCGATGCTGGTCCGCGACCCGGACGTGCAGGTCACCGTCGCCGGAGACGGCGCACGCGTCGTCCATCTTTCCGGGGCATGGGACATCCGGGCGCTCGAATCGCGCGCGGCTGCACTGCAGTCGGCGCTGCGGGACGCGGGCCCCGCGCAGGTCTCGCTCTGGGACCTCACGCAGATCCAGCGGTTCGACCACATCGGCGCGATGCTGGTGTGGCGAACCTGGGGCAGGTGCCGGCCGGGCAGGCTGCAGCTCAGGCGCGAGCACGAGATATTTTTCGGCGCGTGCGAAACGGCCGAAGCCGTCGCATCCTCGCCGGCGGCGCCCGACCGGTTTCCGCTGCTGCTCGCCCTCGGGCGGGGCGTGTGGGCGGTGAGCGGGCACGTTCTGGAGATGCTCCAGCTCTTCGGGCAATTGCTCATCGACGCAGCGTCCGTGGCGAGGCAGCCGCTCCTGCGGCCGTGGCGCGAATTTTCCGCGGCGATCTACAAGATCGGCGTGCAGGCCCTGGGGATCACGGCGCTGGTCGGCTTCCTCATCGGGGTGGTGCTCAGCTATCTTTCGGCCGAGCAGCTGCGGCTGGTCGGCGCGGACGTCTTCATCGTCAACATTCTCGGCATTGGCATCGTCCGCGAGCTGGGTCCGGTCATCTGCTCGATCCTGGTCGCCGGACGCTCGGGATCTGCGATCACCGCCCAGCTCGGGGTCATGAGAGTGACCGAGGAGCTGGATGCGCTTTCGGTGATGGGCATCTCGAACACCTTGCGCTTGATCCTTCCCAAGACGGCGGCCATAGCGGTGGCGCTGCCGCTGCTGGTGCTGTGGACGTCGGGCGTCGCGCTGGTCGGGGGCGCCGTGTCGGCGAACGCCGAGCTCGGCATGAGCGCCTACCAGTTCTTCACCGCGCTGCCGGCGGCGGTTCCCGAGGTCAATTTATGGCTCGGCGTCGGCAAGGGCGCGGTCTTCGGCGTGCTCATCGCCCTGATCGCCTGCCACTTCGGCCTGCGCATCCAGCCCAATACCGAAAGCCTCGCCGCAGGGACGACGCGTTCGGTGGTGACTTCGATCACCGCGGTCATCGTCGCCGACGCGATTCTCGCGGTCATCTTCTCCGATGTGGGCTGGAGCTGAAATGAGCGGCGGGCCCGTCGTCGACGTCACAGGTCTCTGGACGGTGTACGGCGACCTCGTGGTCCACCGCGACCTCGACTTCTCGGTCATGCCGGGCGAGGTCGTGGCCCTCGTGGGCGGATCGGGAAGCGGCAAGACGACGCTGCTGCGGCAGATGCTGGGGCTGGAGCGGCCGCAGCGCGGCAGCATCCGGGTCTTCGGCGTCCCGTTGCACACCTGCGACGCGGGTCTGTTCAAGAAAATTCGCAAACGCTGGGGCGTGCTGTTCCAGCAAGGTGCTCTCTACAGCGCGCTCAGCGTTTTCGACAACATCGCGCTGCCGCTGCGCGAGCTGCACGCTTTCGACGCGGATTTCATCCGCGACATCGTCATGGTCAAGCTCGACGCCGTCGGCATGGACAAGCGGCACGCGTCGACGATGCCCGCGGATCTGTCCGGCGGCATGATCAAGCGCGTCGCGCTCGCCCGCGCGCTCGTCCTCGAGCCCGAGCTCGTGTTCCTCGACGAGCCGACCGCCGGGCTCGATCCGGACAGCAGCGAAGCTTTCGTGAAGCTCGTCCGCGATCTTCACATCAAGCTCAATTTCACCGTGGTCATGGCGACGCACGATCTCGATACCCTGGTGTCGGTTTCCGACCGAATCGCCGTGCTCGCCGATCAGAAGGTGGTCGTATGCGGGCCCCTGGACGAGGTGGTGCGGCACGAACATCCGTTCATTCGGGATTTTTTTCTCGGCGAGCGCGGCCGGCGCGCGCTCTCCGCCGCGCCCGCGCTGCAGACGAACTGAGGAGGAGCCGTGGAAAATCGAGCCTATGCACTGGCCGCAGGACTGTTCACCGTGGTCCTGGCCGCGGCCCTGGTGGCGGCGGGACTGTGGTTCCGCCGGGACGACATTCGGTTCGTTCAGTACGTGGTCACGACGGCCAGCTCG
>VBDE01000402.1 GCA_005883665.1 Betaproteobacteria bacterium | reverse complement strand
GGCTACGCGGGCGAGCCGTCCATGCGTTTCTTCCCCGCCATATCGCTGAACACGCGTGGTCCCACCCTCGACAAGCAGGCTATTCGGCCGCGAAAGTCTTTCGTAGCGCAGGAACTGATCGTGCTGGAGAAAATTCGGGTAGAGCGCGGGGGAGCTGAAGTTAACGCGCATCGCTTCATAGTTGAGAGACAGTTTTTCCGGCTCCGACAATTGGTGCAACCAGCGCACATACCCCGTGTAGCGTTGGTTGTCTGTACCAGGGCCTCGAATGTCGTAGCGACCGTATCTGGCGCCGATCACCGGCGTGTTCGTGGGATCAACCCGAAAAGTGAATTCGGGTCCGGTGCTCAGGGAATTGGTCCTGGTGCGGTTGGCCGGTGTGTCCGGAGCAGTAAGATTGAGGATTGACTCGCCCGCGAGATCCTCCACCGTCCAGGAAAGCTGCTGCGGCGCTATGGTCCACACGGCCGCCCCATTCAGAAAATAGGCCGTGTCGTTCTGGTAGGTGTTGCGGATGAAGTCCCGCCTTTCCACCTGCGCGTTGAGTCGCGCGGTCAGGTCAGCGGTGCGTTCTGCGTAGCCAACGCCGGCGAACCATGTCTCAGTCCAGTCGGCGCGCGGGTCCGCCGTCCGAGTGATATTGCTGTCGTGGGCCAGCAAGAACCCCGCGCCCAAGTCGTACTCCCCGGCCACGGCTGGAGCCCATCCGGGACAGGTACAGGAAAGCGCTGCAAAGCAGGCGGCTCTCAGCCAGTGGTGGCTTGCGCGACAGGCAACGCCTGCACTAGAGTCCCCGCAGGTTGCCGAAAGCCAGCGCCGGAACCGGTCGCCGCGAGCGCGGTTTCCGGCCGTGCGAGGCATGGGGATCAGCGAATCCAGGGAATGCGCGGTTCGTCGTTGAAGACGATGCCAAGCAGTTTCCTGCTGCTGATTGCGTTCAGACCACTCTCGATCTGCGCGTTCGTGGTGCGTCCGTGGCGCGCAACGACGAGCACGTAGTCGGACAGCTCGGATAGGATCCGGGCATCGGCGATGTCCGACATCGGGGGACCATCGAGAATGATGAAGCGCTCGCGGTAGCGCTCGCGCAAGGAATCCATCAGACGCCGCATTTTCATGGAAACGAAATACTCCGCCGGAATCTCGCGCAATCCACCGATCGCAATCGCGCGAAGGCGCGCGATACCTACCGGGTGGATGATCTTGGATACGTCCATCTCCGGGTTCTCGAAGTAATCCGCCAGTCCGGGCAGCATCGCGTTAGGAAGGAGCTGGTGAACACTCGGATTTCTGAGATTGCAATCGACGAGCAGGGCCGTCTTCGCGGAATCGAAGGCAAACGCGGCCGCGAGGTTCCGTGCGATGAAACTACCGCCGTTCCCCTCGCTCACCGCGGAAACGAGAATGACGGCGTTTTGCTCCTGGCTCTGTTGATTAATCTTGGTTCGCAGCTCGCGGAACACCTGGACCGCGGGCTCTTCGGTGTGCTGGGGGTGGATGATGCCTCGCTCCCAGAGCTCGTCCGCGCTCAGCAACTTGCGTTCGTTCTCGGCCATGCGAGAGATGGTTTCGGGAACCTGGATTTGCTGCCCCACGAGGGCCGTCCACGGCGCGTTCCTTCCTCCTGCAGCCGCGGCAGGCACGAGCTGCAGATTTCCCCGTTCCTCTCCAGCTCTTTTCAGAGCCTTCTCGATCTTGCTCATGTCAAAGCACTCCCAGCAAGCGCACTACGGAGAGCGTCGCCGAAAGGGTAAGTGTGACCGCAACAACCGACGCAAGTATCCCCAGTTCCCAACGCAAACCTGTCAGCTCCCCTGGGCTCCACAGGTGCGGCACGATTGCCGCCACCGGCACCTTGTGTCTCTCGGATATCGCGTTCGCGAGACGCACGTGCGGATCGAATAGCAGCCTGGCAAAAAGGAGCCCGAGGGGAATCAAAACCCCGAGAATTGCACCCCCGAGCACGAATTGCCAGAATCGCGGCGCATTAGGGGACGGCCGCGATCTGGCTGGTTCCAGGACTTTGAATGCCGATCCTTGCCGATCGCTGTCCATGTTTACCGAAACTCTCGCCCTCTCACGCCGGTATAGGAGGTCCTGGTAGATCTCCCGGTTGATTTGATGGTCCCGCGTGAGTTCGACCAGGCGTGTATCAGTATGTAAGCCCTTACCCCGGCTGACCTCCTCCTGTAACAACCGCTTCGCCTCTGCAAGG
Source organism: Betaproteobacteria bacterium (assembly GCA_005883665.1). Classification (GTDB taxonomy): domain Bacteria; phylum Pseudomonadota; class Gammaproteobacteria; order Burkholderiales; family SG8-39; genus VBDM01. Next base: position 1,637 of record VBDE01000402.1, on the reverse strand, counting down.
CGCGCCTTCAATGCATCGATCGTAAGCTGATTCTGTGACAGATCGCGGAAACGGGATTGTTCACGAGCGTTTCGTCCGGCCCCGAGCGCTGGGATGGGCGGGCCTTCTCGCGGCGCTCACGCTGGGCGCTGGCTTCGGCCATGAGATCCTGTATCTGGTTCTTGAGTTGCACGACGTCCGGATGGGTATCGTGGTAGCTCAGCCGCAGCGTATCGAGCTTCGCCTGCAATTCGGCGATGCGTGCCCGGAACTGCCCTTCACGGTTGGCCAGGACGGTCACCTCCGCTTCACCGTTCACCTGCCGCTCGAGCGAGGCGTGCTTCATCTCGGCCTCCCGCAATTCCGTGGTCGTGTTCTCGATGCGGGTATTGAGCGCGATCAACCGCGCATTGAGTTCTATGTCGCTGCCAGGGCGCGCGTCCAGATTCGAGGAACGCAGCTGCCTGATCTCCTCTTCGGCAGCTGCCAGCTTGTGTTGGTATTCCTGGGCCTGCTTGTCGATGAAATCGAACGCCGACCGTGCCTCCGTTTCCTTTTGGGCGATCATTTCCTGGATGAACAGGTCGGCGAAGGTTTTGGTCACGAACAAGGTTCGCTCCTGATCACTATCGCGGTATTCGATCTTGACGACATCCCTTCCGACGGGGGTGATCGTTGTCCGTGTCTTGATGTGCTCGATGAGGGCTTCCTGCTCCAACGCTGTCGGATGATCGGCCAACCACCCGGCACGCTCAAGAACCTGACCCAGGATCCTGCGCCCGAGGATCACCTCGCGGGCGTTTCTGTTGCGGTCTGCCGTCTCAGTCGCCACGGCGGCACCCTTCATCAGGGGCTCCATGATGCTCTTTTCGTCCACGATGATGCTCGTCGACCCCGTATAGCTCTTTGGCCACAGCAACCCTGCGGCAAGCATGACAACGTTCACAATCACAAACATCGCCACAACCAGCCGACGCGAATGGAACGACTCGTTCGCGAGCGCTTTTACGATCTGTTCAGGATACATTTGCATGGCGTGCTTTCCTGGAATGGCCGTAAACGACTCTAAAACAGTCGCTCGGGAACCGTGACCACATCTCCCGGCTTGAGCGGGTAATTTGTCTCGAGCCGGCCCTTCTTGAGTATGTCGCCAAGGTCGATCTCGAATACTTCCGTCTTGTCCTTGACCTTGCGGTACAGCTTGGTGCGATTGGGGGAGGCGAAGTCATTAACTCCGCCAGCCTCGAGTACCGCGTCGAGTACGGTCATACCCTGGCGGTGAGGCATAGAGCGCGGTGTGCGAACCGCGCCCGTGACACGCACACGCGACAAGAACTCGTGCGAACGCAGTTCTGTCAGGATGACCGCGACATTGGGATCGCGGACATATTCCGAAAGCCGCTTCTTGATGATTTCAGCGGCTTCGCTGGGCGTGCGGCCGCCGGCTTCGACATCACCGATGATCGGCACCGAGATTTTTCCGTCCGGCCGCACCGGTGCGGTCACCGACAACTCCGGGTTACGCCACACCACGATCTGCACTCGGTCGTCTACACCGATACGATAATTTCCTTCGAAGCTGGCGAACGGTTGAGCCGCGTCACCTGCGGACTCCGGGACCCGGGGCACATTCTCGCAACCGGCCATGATGAATGTCG
>VBDE01000238.1 GCA_005883665.1 Betaproteobacteria bacterium | reverse complement strand
CGACCTTGATAGCCTGGTCCGCGTCGGAGTCCGGACTTTTCTGGGTGGCCGCCAATCTTGCAGGACTGTGTTTGGGTTCCTCGCAGTCGGCCGGCCGGGCGCTGGTCGGATACCTGAGCCCCGCTGACAGGCGTGCCGAGTTTTTCGGACTCTGGGGGCTAGCAGTAAAGCTGTCCTCGATTCTGGGGCCGATTACCTACGGCTCGGTGACCTGGATCACCAACGGCAATCATCGTCTCGCCATGCTGGCGACCGGCGGATTCTTCGTTGCCGGCCTTGTCTTGCTGGCGGGGATCGATGTCCCTCGCGGCCGGCGCGCGGCAGAACAGCCCTAGCAGTCGTCGTCGCGAAGTCTACGGAACCTGCGCGGCGGACATCTGCGCCAATATGCTCTCGCTGTAGTCCGCCAAATACGCTGAGTCGCGGTTGTGGTCGTAGTAGCGCGGGCGCGGAAGCATCGCTGCCAGACGCGCCGCCTGCTCCGGTTCGAGGCTGGCCGCTCCCACGCCGAAGTAGTGGCGTGCCGCCGCTTCGGCTCCGAAGACGTTTTCGCCCCATTCCGCGACGTTCAGATAGATTTCGAAAATGCGCCGCTTGTCCATGGAGGCTTCGAGCATCGCGGCAAGAATCGCCTCCTGGCCCTTGCGCAGCATACTGCGTTCGCCCGAAAGAAACAGGTTCTTTGCGACCTGCTGGGTGATGGTCGAGCCCCCGGCGACAAATTTTCCGCGGCGCTGGTTCTTGTCCATTGCCCGCTGGATACCTTCCCAATCGAAGCCCTCGTGATCGACGAACTTTGCGTCCTCTGCAATGATGATGGCGCGCTTCAGGTGGATCGAAATTCGTTCGTAGTCCGCCCATTTCTGATCGAGCGCCGCCTCGGGCTGGTTCTGTCGCAAGGCCTCCAGGCGCGCATCCATGACTCGCGTCGTGGCGGGATTGTGCTCGACCCAGTACAGGATCTGCGCCAAGAACCAGAACTCGTAGACGGCAAGGCCGGTGACCGCAGTCCCGGCGGTATAGCAGAACATCCTCCACAGTGAAACGAGCAGCCTCATTCTGCAGACGCTTTGCGCTACCCGGGCCGCTCAGCTCGCACTGCAAAAAAGGCCCATCGCTTCCTAGTCACTGAATACCTTATCACCGCGCGCGAAATGCCAGGTGCGGGTGATCACCAGGATGTCGGTTTCCTTGCGGATGTCGGCGGGGAATCTGGCGTAGGGCGCCGCCAGTTGAACGATGCGCTGTGCGGCGGCATCGAGGATTTTGTATCCGGAGGATCGCTCGAGATCCATCGCCACCAGCGTGCCGTCCGAGTTAATCGACACGGTGAGCCTGAGGCTGCCGTAGATTCTACCGCGCGCACTTTCGGGATAGTTGAGATTCCCGATGCGCTCGATCTTCTGGCGCCAATCCTCGACATAGAGTGCGTAGCGAACCTCGGCGGCACGCGCGCCGACGAAGGTCTTGCGCGGACGCTTGTTGTATTCCTCGATCTGACGCGCGATTTGCGCTTCCATCCGAGCAACGATCAGGGCGCTTTCGGCGAGATCCGCTCCGGAGACCTGCGACCTCATCTCGGCTTGCGGTTCGGGCTCGGCCGAGGCGATCTCTTTCCGAGACTGCACTTGTGAGAGCAGTTGTCTTTGTCGCGCCTCTAGCTCCTGCACGCGGCGGACCGCCTCCTTCAAGTCCGAGCCGCGCTCAGTCGGCTGCGTTACCGGAAGCGGGGATTTCGCCCGGCGATCGAGATCGGTATCGCCACCCCCGTCAAGGTTGGACTGGGCGTGGACCTCGGGCCGGGCCGGCTTCGAGCGGGTTTTCGAATTCACCAACACCACTTCGAGCTGTGACGGGGTGAGCTTGCGCAGGGCGTCGGGCAACCTGAAATGGATCGAGAGCACGATCGCGTGGAGAACGATCGAGATCGACAGCGCCATCGCCAGCGCGCGCGAATCGGGATCCAGCCTGGCAAGCGGCTGCGGCCACGCGAGGGCGTTAGAGACACTCAACTTTCTGACCCCTAAAAGCTTTGAGAATCATGGAAGTCTAGGCCCTTTTTCGAGTTCTGTCTCATGTGTGCTCTACCGAGCTGCTCGAGATGTCCTTGCAGCGACGATATACACACTTGAGATCGGCTTCAATGAGGTCGATTTCAGTTACTGCGATTTCGACGCCCGTACCCGGAGTGAGTTCGGGCAGCGACGGCACTCTGGCGTAAAGCGGCAGGCCGTCGAACTTGACCAGATTTTCGCGCACCACCTCGGCCCCCGCAACATCGATCGCCTCCTGCAGCAGCCACCTTAGACACCAGTAATGCTCCATGCGCCGCTGGAATTCGTCGTAGGAAGCGTATGTCGTTTCGAAATCATGCACCGCAGCGAGCATGATGTCTGCATTCCGCGAAAATGGCGGCGCCTTCCCGTCGAGGAGCGCGAGGAGCTGCCACTGGTTTACCAGATCCACGTATCGGCGCAGAGGCGAACTCGTCCAGGCATAGTGGCTGATTCCCAGGCCCAGGTGCGCCATGGCCGAAGTGGTCATCCTGACCTTGCCAGCCGACTGCACCCGGTAGATCGCCGCGACATCGTGATCGTCGAGCAGCTTCCCCCAGGTGCTGTTTACCGCGATCATCAGCTCAGCGACCAGCTTATCGAGCGGCGTGCCGCGACGACGCTCGACGATGTTGATGCGCACGTTTTCCCCGTGACCCTCGACGTGGAAGGCGTAGTCAGGGCGTTCAGGCCCCGAAGAGGATTTGCCGCGTCCCCGCTCGAGCGCGCCCGCAAACTTCCAGAGCGTGTTCAGCTCACGCGAATACGGAATGTCCTCCCGCGACGTGGCGGAAAGAAACGCCGCATCAAGTTCTTCGACTGCCTGATGGCGCAGGTTCGCCGCAATGCGCACCCGCTCGGCGCGGGTGTGGTGAGACTCGACCACGAAATCGTCGCTGCGTACATCGAAATAGAGGGAACACGCCAGGCGCTCGGCGCCTTCGGTGAGGGAGAAGCGCTCGATCGCTTCGGGCGGCAGCATGGTGATCTTGCGGCCCGGCATGTACACGGTCGAGAGCCGCTCGCGCGCCACGGCATCGAGCGCCGATCCGGGTGCGAACCCCAGGGCGGGAGCAGCAATGTGAATGCCGACGCGTAGACGGCCGGTCGCAAGAAGGGCCAGCGAGAATGCATCGTCGATTTCCGTCGTAGCCGCGTCATCGAGGCTGAATGCTTCCACTTCGGCGACCGGCAAAGCCCGAGGCTCGGCTATCTCGAACTTCAGAGGAAAATCAGTCCCCTTTGGAAAATATTCGTAGAGAAATCGATTGAGGTGGTAATCGTAGCTTGAGGGCAGCGCGCCGCAGTGCTCCACCAGCTTCGCCGGTGACATGCCGGTCTTTGCGCACGCCTCCTCGAGCGCTTTGGTTTCCGCGCGGTTGCGATCGGGCTTGTACAGGAGCTGTTCCCGGAGCGGCCGGAACTCTTCCGGAAACGCGCCGTGCTCGAGCTGCTCGGCCCAGGCTGAAATCTGCATTTGCTGTTGTTTCTTCCTTTCTATGCCGACGAGCGCGGCGCGCAGCGTCTCGGGCGGCGCAGCCCGATATCGCCCCCTGCCCTTCCGGTAGAAGTACATCGGCGCCGAGTGCAGCTTCACCAGAATACCGGCTGCCTCCACCGCCGAAGGCGTGCGGCCGCAATACTCGCGCGCCAGCTCGGTGAATCCGAATTCCTCCGTGCCGCAGCACTGCCACAGGAAATCAGCGTCGATACCGCCCGCCAACGCCTCGGCTCGCGCGAGCAGCTCCACGGCGCCGGGGTCGGGAAACCGCAATAGCACATCCCTTGACTTGATCTTGGCTCGCTTGCCATGCGGTGCCTCGACCTGGAGGGTGTTGTCGCTGTCGGCGAGCACCGTGGCGACTTTAAATCCACCGCTGTCTTCGTAGAGAACGTTCACGAAAGGGAGGCAAACGGGAAAGAGCCGCGTCGCGCCGGCCCGATGAGTGCCATAATTATATCGCAGTACCGTTCCTGTTCACGCCGACAAAGACGCCAACGATTGCCACATGGCCAAGATCGAGTCGATTGCCGTAGCAACCGTCCGGGTCCCGCTAGACAGAGTGACGAGCTTCGCCACGCGCTCGGTTTCGGCGCGGGACTACGGGCTAGTCAAAGTACGTGCAGGAGGCGTCGAGGGTATCGGATTCTGCTACGCAGGTTCTTCCGGCGGAACGCTCGTTGCGCAAGCCGTGGAGCAGCTCCTTGCGCCGGGCCTGCTCGACCGCGAAAGCCTGCTCGTCGAGGGCCTTTGGCAGCGCATGTTCGAGGAAACATTGCTGCACGGACGCTCCGGCAGCGTCATGCGCGCGATCTCGATCCTGGACTGTGCGCTTTGGGACCTGAATTCGCGCGCGTCGAAACTTCCGCTTTACATGTATCTCGGCGCTGTGTTGGACGAGGCCGTCCCGGCGTACGCAAGCGGCGGCTACTACCTCCCGGGCAAAACGCCGAAAAAGCTCGGCGAGGAAATGGCGGGCTACGCAAAAGCCGGTTTTCGTGCCGTGAAGATGAAGGTGGGACGGCTCTCCCCCAAGGAGGAGGAAGCGCGCGTAAAAGCTGCGCGCAACGCGATCGGGCCCGACGTCGCCTTGATGCTGGACGCGAACAACGCCTGGCACGATTTGCCGACCGCGATGCGTTATATGGAGCGCTTCGAGCTCTACGACCCATATTGGATCGAGGAGCCGTTCTTCCCCGATGATATTGACAACCACGCGCGCCTGGCGAAACTCACGCGCGTGACGGTTGCCACGGGAGAGATCGGCACTGGGCGTTGGCATTTCAAGGAAATCCTCGATAAGGGCGCAGCGCAGATCCTGCAGACGGACGCCCTCGTGTGCGGCGGTGTCTCTGAATGGAGAAAAATTGCCGCTACCGCATCGAGCTATGGCGTCACTGTCTGCCCGCACTGGTTTCACGACCTGCACGCACAGCTCGTAGCGGCAACACCCAACGCGCGCTACGTGGAGTTCTTCCCCGACGACCAAGTGCTCAATTTTCGACGTCTCGTCGATACGCAACTGAAAACAAGAGACGGCATGCTGATCCTGCCGAAAACGCCGGGCCTCGGGTTTGGGTTCGATGAAAAGGCCGTCGCCCGCTATGCACTCAAAGACGGACAGTCGGTCTGGAAGATGCTGAAGGTGAAGTAGTCAATCCATTCCGGCGAATTCCAGTATCAGCGGGATTTGTTCGGGAAAGCTCGCAAGGCTGTGGTCGCCTCCTTGCACGACGACCTGCCTCGCGCCCCTGTACTTTCTCACCGCCGCTCGGTAGTCGAGCACTTCGTCCCCGGTTTCCACGAGGAGCAGGTAGTGCTCGGGGTGCACTTTGTTCACTAAGAGATCCTTCCATTGCCGCAGGTGCTCTCCGGTGAGCTCGTAGCTCTCGCCCCCGTGAAAGGCCCGTTGCGGGCCGACGTAGGCGCGCAGGCTCACGTGCGGGTCGATCGCCGGATTGATCAGCACCGCGCGCACGCTATGCTCCTCAGCCAGCCAGGTCGCATAGAATCCGCCAAGCGAGCTCCCGACTAGCGTGATTTTTTCCTTCGGGTGTCGCTCCATCTCGGCTTCCAAGACCGCCACGGCCCTGTCCGGTAGATGAGGCAATTGCGGGCAGGCAAACTCCGCTCCCTTGCCTTGCCCATCGAGGTATCGCTTCAAGAGCTGCGCCTTGGCGGATTGCGGCGAGCTGTTGAATCCGTGGAGGTAAATGATCACGCTCTCGTCGTCGGGGCCGCCCGCAATGAGAGGGAAGCGAGCAGCAGCTCGTGGATACCGCCGAACCCCCCGTTCGACATGACAAGAACCTGATCGCCGGAGTGCGCCTCGGCAACGATCGCCCCGACAAACCGCTCCAGGTCACTCTCGATGCGCGCGCGATCGCCGAGCGGCGCAAGCGCAGCTGCGACATCCCAGCCGAGGTTCGCGCTAAAGCAAAAAATCCTGTCCGCTTGCTCGAGACTGTCGGGCAGGCGGTCCTTCATCAGCCCGGCCCTCATGGTGCTGGATCGTGGCTCGAGGACGGCCAAGATGCGCGCGCTTCCCACCCGGTTTCGCAAGCCTGAAATCGTCGTCGCGATGGCCGTCGGGTGATGGGCGAAGTCATCCCAAACTGCGACACCCGCTACCGTACCCCGTAGCTCCATGCGGCGCCGGACGCTCTTGAAGCCGGCGAGGGATTTGATGGCCCGCGCCGGCTCGACGCCGGCCGCCTGCGCTGCGGCGATCGCTGCGAGCGCATTCTGTAGGTTGTGCTCGCCCTGAAGGTCCCAGCGCAGTAGCCCAGCGAGCCTGCCTCGATTGAATACTTCAAAGCGGCCCGGGCCGACCGCGCTTGCGTTCCAGCCATCAGCCACGCCAAACCGTTCTACCGAACTCCAGCAGCCGCGAGCGAGGACGCGGTCAATCGTTGGGTCGGCGCCGTTGACTATCAATTTTCCGGACCCGGGTATCGTTCTGATGAAATGGTGAAATTGCGTCTCGATCGCTGCAAGATCACGGAAGATGTCGGCATGATCGAACTCGATGTTGTTCAAAATGGCGACCTTGGACCGGTAGTGCACCATCTTGGAACGCTTATCGAAGAAGGCGGTATCGTATTCGTCGGCTTCGATCACGAAATCGGCCTGTGTTCCCACCCTGGCAGATACGCCGAAGTTGATTGGAACGCCGCCAATGAGGAACCCAGGGCTTAGCCCTGCATCCTCCAAAATCCAGGCAACCATGGAAGAAGTCGTTGTTTTTCCATGTGTCCCTGCTACTGCAAGCACCCGCCTGCCCAACAGAGTATTTTCGGCGAGCCATTGCGGGCCGGAAACGTAGCGGTCGCCCCGATCCAGTATGGATTCCATCAGCGGGTTTCCCCGGCTCACGACGTTCCCGACTACCCACACATCCGGATTCAATGCCGCTTGATCCGCGCCATACCCTACGGTCAATTCGATGCCCTCGGCTTCGAGTTGCGTGCTCATCGGCGGGTAGACATTGGCGTCGCATCCGGTAACCCGGTGGCCGGCAGTCTTGGCGATCGTGGCAATGCCACCCATGAAAGTACCGCAAACGCCGAGTATATGGATGTGCACGGGACGGGCAGGCAGGCCAGGGCGGGGCGCCCAGCCAAAAAAGGGAATGATTCTAGCCTACTTCGCCGCGTTTTCCGGCTGCGGTATCATGGCCCGACTCCCGCCTGCCTTTCTCCAATGCCGAAAGAAAGCAAGTTCAAGCAGCAGATGCGCGCGCGTATCGCTGCGGCCGCCGCGCGAATGATGGCCGAAGATGGGCTCGATGATTTTGCCCTCGCCAAACGCAAAGCCGCTCGCCAGCTGGGTGCGGAGGACACCCAGTGGCTTCCGAAAAACGAGGAAATCGAGGTGGAGCTGCGAGCGTACCAGTCCCTTTACCAAGGGGAGGAGCAACGCGAACGCATCCACTACTTGCGCGAGCGAGCGCTCGAGGCAATGCGCCTGCTTGAGCGGTTCCGCCCCTACTTGGCCGGTGCGGTGCTAAAGGGCACGGCTGGGCGATACAGCGAGATCGACTTGCAGCTGTTCACCGATGACGGTAAGGCGGTGGAGCTTTTCCTCCTGAGCCGCAATATTGAGTACGATATTTCCGATCAGCGCCATTACGCGGGCGACCAAGCGCGCGCCGTATCTGTCCTAAAGCTCGACTGGCAGGGCGTACCAGTCAATCTGGCGATCTATGGCCTGAAGGAAGAACGCGGCACGCTGAAGACAACGCTGGCCGGGCGACCGATCGAGCGCGCTGGGATTCAAGCCGTCACGCAACTTCTGTCCCACGGGTGTAGCTGAACGGCCGGTTTACTTTCCAACGGATCTTGCCGCAAGAAGAACCTGGAGAATACGCGCCTCCGAGCGGATTTACGGGCTCCTCGCGCCGAAGACGTGTCGCGAACAGCGCTGAAATACGGATAACGTCGCTCTATTTGGCAATAACTACTTTTATCGTACTGGATTCAGCCGCAGGGCTAATTTCACGCTCCTGGCCCGTCTTCGCTGCTCGTCGATCTTGAGTTATGATGGCATCGGTTTTCGCGCCGCAAAGGGCCTCTCATTTGTATTCGAACTGCGGCGAACGCTGGACAATTTCGGACATCGGCTTCAAACTTCACCTATGTCCAAGCCAAAACGCGCATTGGGCCTAAGCTCGCGGACGCCAAGAAGAATCCTGATCATTCACGGCCCCAATCTGGACATGCTGGGTGCTCGTGAGCCTAGCATCTACGGAAAGGAATCCCTTGCCGGGATCAACGAGAGGCTCGCTCGCATCGCCAAACGCGAGGGGGCTGCCTTGGAGACTTTTCAAAGCAACCATGAGGGAGCTTTGATAGAACGCGTGCATCGAGCCAAGAAGCAGCGAATTTCCTGGATCATCGTCAATCCCGGGGGGCTGACTCACACAAGCGTGGCGTTACGCGACGCTTTGGCAGCGG
>VBDE01000386.1:4477-5705 GCA_005883665.1 Betaproteobacteria bacterium | reverse complement strand
CGGCGTCGCGGGCCAGTGTCAGCATCTCTGTCGGCGTGAAGAAGCTGATGAAGGGCGTGCCGTTTGCTCGCGCCCCCGCTGCCGCTCGCTCAATCCCGGGACGCACCTCGGGGTCCGCCAGCTCGATCGGAAGCAAGAACGACATGGCGAGCGCGGAGCCCGGAGCAAGCGCCGCGACCTGGCGCAGCGTCGCCGCGATCGCGTCCTTGGTCAGGTACATGCTGACACCGGTGGACGCCACGACCGCCGGCCGCCCGGAATCGAAGCCCGACGCTGCCAGCCGCTCCCACCACGCGTCGCCTGCCTCGAAGTCGACTGGCACGAGCCGCAGGAACGACGGGATGCCGAGGCCGAGGTCGACGAGGCGCTGGCGCTTCCACGCCTGAGGGCCGGGCCGATCGATCTCGAACACGAGCAGACGGGAGGCAAGCTCCGGCCGACGCTGGGCGAAGGTGTCCAGGCCCGCTCCGAGGATGACGTACTGCCCGACGCCACGGGCAGCTTGTTCCGCGACGAGATCTTCGATGAAGCGGGCGCGGGCCACGATGGAGGCGCGGAAGGGCCGCGTGAACGAGCTCATGTCCGGACGGCTGCGCCATCCGTCGTCTGGAGCCGCCAGCTTCAAGCCGACTTCGTCTTCGAGCACGTGCGGCGGCGAATCGACTTCTACGTGCAGCGCCCGCCACAAGGCGACCCGCACCGCAGTGTTGTCTGGCGCCGCCACTTGCTTGTCATGCATGACGTTCTCTCTCTCTTTTGGTTTTCGGCTGTTGTTGGTCTAACGACCAAGCTCACCGGCGCGCTGCTTTTTGGCGCGTCCGAGTGGAGCGCCCGGTTGGGCTCAATCTGGTCTCGAAGTTGACGGGCTTTCTCATGCGCTACCCGGTTCAGGTTGCCGATGGCTGCGATAAGTCTCCTGCACCCAACTGACGAAGGGCCTCGCCTTGTGAGCATCGCGCAACGCGTACACGGGGGCCGGAACAGCGGCCGCAATCTCAGCGCTTGATTTGCCGGCCCCGCAGTGCCGCCTCAGCAATGCGCATGCGGTCAGATCGGCCCTCGAAAAACGATCCCCGACCAGGAACCGGCGTTCCTTTACGGCGTCATCCAGCTTGTCCAAGGCGGCCACCAGGCGCTCCTCGGATTGCCGTGCCGATTCGGCGTGTATGTTCATTACCGCAGTCATCGCAGCGCGAACCTTAGGATAGATGAGCGCGAACAACGGCCG
>VBDE01000386.1:0-4449 GCA_005883665.1 Betaproteobacteria bacterium | reverse complement strand
GCCAATCTCGTCGTCCAGATACTCCTCCCACGCCAGGGCTTCTCTGGCTTCCTGAGCGTCGCGTGGCGTCAGCGGACGATCCGGGTATTTCTCGTCGAGGAAGGTGATGATGGACGTGGAGTCCTGAACGACGGTTCCGTTATCGACAAGGATCGGGAGGCCGCTCTTCGGCGCCAGTTTCCTGGCGACTCTCATGTGTAGGCCGGGCAAGAGGTTCTTGCGCACGTGCGGAAGACCTTTGTAGTCAAGTACCCAGCGTGCCTTCTCGCAGAAATGCGAAAACTGGAACTGATAAAGCGTAATCATTAGAACACCCAAATTCTTCGAACATCGGCATGCCCAACGTTAAGTATACGGACCGTGTAAGGTTACACCCAACCCTTGCAAGGTTACTTCCAATGCCATACCGCCACAGAGATTCGATGAGTCGCAAGTTGCGCGCGATGCGCGACGCTCGCGAGCGCAGGCGGCTTGAAGGTGTCGAGCCGCGCTATCCCCGCGAACTTCCGTCGCTGCGCCGGACGCTGATCATTATCGACTACGATTTCGGCAGGGTCGAGCATCGTATCGATCTCTACCGTACGCCGCGGATTGATTGTTACCGGGCGGTCGCCGACGGTGTGGAGTGGAAGCGCCGCGTCGGCTGGTCGAAGGTGCTCGCCGGTCTTCGCGTCAAGTTCCCCCGCGTGCGCGCTCCCTGATTTTCGATGTCGGGTTTTCTTGACACCTCGGCCCGTCGCAAAATAGCGCCGAGAGCGCCTAGCGGCGTCGGAAGTCCCTGAGGATTTCCCGCGCCGCGTTGTGGCCCGGCGCTCCGGTGACGCCGCCGCCGGGATGGGCGCCTGAGCCGCACAGGTACAACCCGCGCACCGGTGAGCGGTAGTCGGCGTAGCCGAGCACCGGCCGCGCCGAGAAGAGCTGATCGAGCGTCAGCGCCCCGTGGAAGATGTCCCCGCCGATCATGCCGAATTCGCGCTCGAGGTCGAGCGGCGAGAGTACCTTGCGCGCGAGGATGCTCGCCTTGAAATTCGGCGCGTGGCGGTTCACCGTCTCGACGATGGCGTCTGCGGCTGCTTCCCTCGCATCGTCCCAGCTTTCCTCGCCCGGGAGAACCGGGTCGAAGTGCTGGCAAAAAAGGCTCGCGACGTGTTTTCCCGGCGGCGCGAGGCTCGGATCGACGGTGCTCGGAATCAGCATCTCCACGATGGGATCGCGCGAGAAGCCCGCGGTGCGGGCGTCGAAGTAGGCGCGCTCCATGTAGGCGAGCGAGGGCGCGATGATGACGCCCGAGCTGTGGTGCGGCTGGGCGTTTTTCCCGGGCGCGCAGGCGAAGTCCGGGAGCTCGGCGAGTGCGACGTTCATGCGGAAGGATCCCGACGCGCATTTCCAGCGCTCGATTCTCGAGCGGAAGTCGGCGTCGAGCGCGCCCGGCTCGAGCATCCTGAGGTAGAGGAGCTTCGGGTTGACCGCTCCTGCGACCGCGCCCGCCTCGATCTCGGTTCCGTCCCGGAGCGCGACGCCGGAAACGCGGCCGCCTTTCACGCGCACCGCGATCACTTCGGCCCCTGTGGTGATCTCCACGCCGCGCTCGCGCGCCTCCTTCGCCATGGCCTCGCTGATTGCTCCCATGCCGCCCAAGGCATGTCCCCAGCTTCCGCGCTTTCCGTTTACCTCGCCGAACGCGTGATGCAGGAGCACGTAGGCCGAGCCCGGCGAATAGGGGCTCGCGAAATGCCCCACCTGAGCGTCGAACCCGAACACCGCCTTGATGGGATCGCTCTCGAACCAGTAATCGAGGAGCTCGCCCGCGCTGCGCGTCACCAGTTCCCACAGGTTGCGCTGTTCGGAGCGGGCGAGACGCGCGAGCCGCCTGCCTAGGCTGAGCGCGCGCAGCCAATCGCGCCAGCCTCCGCCCAGATTGGGCGGTGTCTCGAGGGCGAGGCGGCGCAACGCGTCCGCCGCGGTTTCGATCACGCGGTAGTAGTCGGGAAGGCGCTCCGCGTCGCGCGCGGAAAATCGAGCCAGCTCCCTTTGCGTATCGGCGAGGGTCGGTCCCAGCCTGAAGGAGCGGTTGTCGGGGAGCGGCAGGAAATTCGCGAACGGCCGCTCGACGATCTTCAGGCCGTGCTCGGCGAGCCGCAGGTCGCGTATCACCTTCGGGTTGAGCAGGCTCACCGTATACGCGGCGGTCGAATTGCGAAAGCCCGGCGCGAATTCCTCGGTGACCGCTGCGCCGCCGACCATCGCGCGGCGCTCGAGCACGCACACGAGGCCGTTGTGCCCGCCCCCGACGATGACCGCGTCGTAGCGCACGCCGGGACCCGCGCTAGCGGGGCTTCTCGATGCGGTAGACGGCGAGACTGCCGAAGAAGTTGGCAAATGTCCTCACAGGATGGCCGCTGTGCAGCGCGACGCGCTCGAGCACCCGGATGCCGTGGCCGGAGCAGAACGACTCGAAATCGGCGATCGTGAACAGGTGCACGTTGGGGGTGTTGTACCACTGAAAGGGCAACTCAGCCGACACCGGCATCCTTCCCAGGGCCACCTGCAGCCGCAGGTCCCAGCGGCCGAAGTTGGGAAATGAGACGATCGCCTCGCGCCCGACGCGCAGCATCTCCAGAACGATCTCCTCGGTGTGGCGCACCGCCTGCAGCGTCTGCGACAGGATCACGCAATCGAAGGAACCCGCGTCGAAGCCCGCGAGGCCCCGCTCGAGGTCGCTCTGGATGACGTTGACCCCGTTTCTCACGCAGGCGAGCACGTTGGCGTCGTCGATGTCGATGCCGTAGCCGCGGGCGTTGCGGGTCTGTTTCAGGTACTTGAGCAGCAGCCCGTCGCCGCAGCCGAGGTCGAGCACCGTCGAGTCCGGGCGGACCCAGGCGGCGATTGCCTGGAAGTCGGAGCGGCCCGAGAGAGCGCCCTGCTCCTGCCCGGTCATAGGCGCTCGAAGACGCCGTCGAAGTAGGCGCGCACGAGCGCGTGGTAGCGCGGATCGTCGAGCAGGAATGCGTCGTGCCCGTGCGGCGCGTCGATCTCCGCGTAGGAGACGTCGCGCCGGTTGTCGAGCAGTGCCTTGACGATCTCGCGCGAGCGCTCGGGCGAAAAGCGCCAGTCCGAGGTGAACGACACGACGAGGAACCGGGCCCGCGCCGCGGCCAGTGCCTCGGATAAGTCGTTGCCGTGCGCGGCCGCGGGATCGAAATAGTCGAGCGCGCGGGTGATGAGGAGGTAGGTGTTCGCGTCGAAGTACTCGGAGAACTTGTCGCCCTGGTAGCGCAGGTAGGACTCGACCTCGAACTCGGCCCCGTAGCCGAACGCGTAATCGGGCGTTCGCAGGCTTCGCCCGAACTTCTCGGCCATCGCGTCGTCGGACAGATAGGTGATGTGTCCGATCATCCGAGCCACGCGCAACCCCGCCTTCGGCACGACCCCCTTGGAGTAGTAATCGCCCCCATGGAAATCCGGGTCGCTGTGGATCGCGGCGCGGGCGACGTCGTTGAAGGCGATGTTCTGAGCCGACAGGCGCGGCGTGATCGCGATCGCCACGCAGTGGCCGATCCGCTCCGGATACTGGATGGTCCACGACAGCGCCTGCATTGCGCCGAGCGAGCCGCCCATCACCGCTGCGAAGCGCCGGATGCCGAGCCGGTCTGCCAGTCGGGCCTGCGCGTCGACCCAGTCCTCTACGGTCACCACCGGGAACGACGCTCCATAGGGACGGCCGGTGGTCGGGCTGGTCGACATGGGGCCGGTGGAGCCGAAGCACGAGCCCAAATTATTCACGCCGATCACGAAAAAGCGCCGGGTGTCGACCGGACGTCCCGGCCCGACCATGTTGTCCCACCAGCCGACCTGCTCGGGTCGGTCCGCGTAACGGCCGGCCACATGGTGCGACGCGTTCAGGGCGTGGCAGATCAGCACCGCATTGTCGCGCGCTGCGTTCAGCGAGCCGTACGTCTCGTAACAAAGCTCGTAGTCCGCGATGCGGGCGCCGCTCGCCAGCCCGAGCGGCTCCTCGAACCGCATCGACTGGGGAGTGACGAAGCCGACCGAGCCGGATTGCACGGCTCAGGGGCTCAGCTGAGCCAACGCGGGCGACGCCGGAGGCGGCACCCGCGACGCGGCCCGCCCGTTGGCGCTGGCGCGCTCGATCGCGCGCCGGATTTCGATCGGATCATGCGAACGCAGCACGCGCGCCGCCAGGCGCGCCGCCGTCCGCGTCGATAGTTCGAACAGGCGCTGCTTGACCGTCAGCAACTGGGACGGATCCATCGAGAACTGGCGCAGCCCCATGCCGAGCAGCAACTCGGTCAGCACGACATCCCCGGCCATTTCGCCGCAGACCGACACCGGGACGCGCGCCCGCTCGCCGGTGCGGATGGTCCGGTGGATCAGATGCAGCACGGCAGGGTGCAGGTGATCGTACAGATGCGCCACCGCCGAATCGTT
>VBDE01000385.1 GCA_005883665.1 Betaproteobacteria bacterium | reverse complement strand
TTTCAGCGAGCGGGTGAGGATCTCGTCGGCATGGCTCGGCTCGGCGACACCGGAGGGGTGGTTGTGCGCGAAAATCACGGCCGCCGCGTTATGCCGCAGGGAGCACTTCACCACCTCGCGCGGGTAAACGCTCGTCTGGGTCAGCGTGCCGCGGAACAGCTCCTCGTATGCGATGACGCGATGCTGCGCGTCGAGGAGCAGCACGGCGAAGACTTCCTGCTCGCGTCCGGCGAGCGCAAGGCGCAGATAATCGCGCACTGCCCGCGGCGACGACAACGCATTTCGCGAGGAGATTTCCTCCTTGAGGGCACGGCGCGCCAACTCGAGGGCCGCCTGGAGCTGCGCGAGCTTGGCGCTCCCCAGACCCGGGGTCTCCGCGAGGTTCGTGGATCCCGCATCGAGCAGCCTGCCGACGGAGCCGAAGCGCCCGAGCAGCTGGCGTGCGAGGTCGACCGCGCTCTTTCCCTTGATGCCGGTGCGAAGCAGGATCGCGAGCAGCTCCGCGTCGGCGAGCGAGGCGGCGCCGAGAGCAAGCAGGCGTTCGCGTGGACGCTCATGAGCGGGCCAGTCTGTTATCGCCATGGATTTCGCTTAAAATCTCGTTTTACGGTTTAACGCCTCACGCCGAATCGCGATGACCGATATTTCCGGAAAGAGCATTCTGCTCGGGATCACCGGCGGAATCGCCGCCTACAAGGCGGCTGAGCTGACGCGCCTTTTCATCAAGGCCGGCGCGGACGTGCGCGTCGTGATGACCGAGGCAGCCTGCCGCTTCATAACGCCGGCGACGCTTCAGGCGCTCTCAGGCAAGCCTGTGCACACCGATATGTGGGACACGCGCGTGCCCGACAGTATGGGCCACATCGAGCTTTCGCGCGACCGGGACATCATCGTGGTGGCGCCCGCGACGACCGATTTCCTCGCGAAAGTCGCGAACGGGCTCGGCGACGACCTGCTCTCGGCCCTGTGCCTCGCGCGCCGCTGTTCGCTCATGGTAGCGCCGGCCATGAACGTGGAGATGTGGGAGAACGCGGCGACGCAGCGCAACGTCGAGCGCTTGCGCGCCGACGGCGTCGGCATCCTCGGGCCGACGGTGGGCGACCATGCCGACCGCGAGGGTGGCATGGGGCGGATGCTCGAGCCCAGTCGCGGCTGCGCTCGGTCCCAAGGCACTTTCCCAAAAAAAAGTCTTGATCACGGCGGGACCGACCTATGAGCCGATCGACACTGTGCGCGGAGTCACGAATCAGAGCTCCGGGAAAATGGGCTACGCCGTCGCGCAAGCGGCGGTAGAGGCCGGCGCGGAGGTGACGCTCGTGTCCGGCGCAACGGTGCTCGCCACTCCAGCGGGCGTGGAGCGCGTTGACGTGACGACTGCGCGCGACATGCACAAAGCCGTGATGGCGCGGGCGAAGCAGGCCGATGTCTTCATTTCGGTCGCCGCGGTCGCGGACTATTACCCCGTCGATCCCCAGCCGCACAAGATCAAGCGCGGCGATGGCAACCTCAAGCTCGAACTTGCGCTGAACCCCGACATCCTCGGTGAGGTCGCGGCGCTTCCGAAGGGACCGTTCTGCGTCGGCTTCGCCGCTGAGACCGAGGATCTGAACGCGAACGCGCAGGCAAAGCGCAAGAAGAAGAGAATCCCGCTGCTTGCCGCAAACCTCGCGCAGGAGACTTTCGGCAAGGACACCAACGCGCTAACGCTTTTCGACGACGAGGGTGTGCACGAGCTGCCGCTCGCGCCCAAGATCGTGCTGGCGCGCCAGTTGATTGAGCACATCGCGAAGATGCTGCCACGGCGCTAGGCGGCTCTTCGTTTGAAGACTCTGGACGTAAAAATTCTCGACCCGCGGTTGCGCGAGGCGCTGCCGCAGTACTCCACTGCCGGCGCGGCAGGTCTCGACCTCCGTGCCTGCATCCAATCGCCGCTCACGCTCACGCCGGGCGCCGCCACACTCGTGCCCAGCGGCATCGCTATTCATTTGGCGGATCCAGGGCTTGCGGCGGTGGTCCTGCCGCGATCGGGCCTGGGTCACAAGCACGGCATCGTCCTCGGGAATCTCGTGGGCCTCATCGACTCCGACTACCAGGGGCAGGTGATGGTTTCGCTGTGGAACCGTTCGGAAGCCGCGTTCACCATCAACCCGATGGATCGCATCGCCCAGCTCGTCGTCGTGCCGGTCGTGCAGGTGAAGTTGAACGTAGTCAACGAATTTGTCGCCAGCCGACGGGGCCCGGGTGGGTTTGGTAGCACGGGCAAAGGTTGACTCCGAAAGACTCGATTTGGAGGCCTGCCCGTCCGCAGTAACTTAAAGTTCGGCGCCGCCAACCTGTAAAGCAAGGCTCTCTTTCAAATCCAGACGTCGTTCTCGGCGGTCCGTTCGCCACCCTCGTGCCCCGTATTGAGCACCCCGCGCGGTTCAATCAGGAGTAGCTTAACCTCCTTTTCTGCGTAGGGTTTGTGCTCGATGCTCCTTGGAACCACGAACATCTCCCCCGCCGAAACATGGACCGAGCCATCCCTAAAATCAATGCGCAGGTCGCCTTCCACAACGATAAACGTCTCATCGGTATCTTTATGGTCGTGCCAAACAAAGTCACCCTGCAACTTCACGACCTTAAACTGGTAGTTGTTCATTTCGGCAATGACCTTCGGCATCCATTGCTCGTCGAATAGGCCGAATTTTTGTCGGAAATTGATAGATTTGTAGTTCACGTAACTCCTCCGTCATTCGATGAAGGCTCAGACGCGGGTCAAGGACGCCCAACGTTCGCGTCGAGCGGTTGAATGGCGCGGATCTCCATCTGACACCTAACGTCCGCTCTCGAACGCGCGCGTAGACTGAGCCAGTCTAAGAACCACTGTGGCGCTGAAAAACGCTGCGATAGCAGAGGATGCAAAGCTACCCATTCCCACGAAGAGCCATATGTAATAAGTAGCACCTCTACTGGCGAGCACGAGAAACATGACGGAACCGAGAACAGCAATTGGCAAGGAGACTAGAGAAGTGGTGAATATCCAGTGCCGCGGAAGAAATGAAGCAAGCAACGCAGAAGTGAATGCTAGCGCTAGAACGACAGAAACCGCTACAACCACCGGACTAGCGCCAATGGGCGTTGTTCGCGCAACCCAGAGCACGAAGATGGGCGCGAAAATTCCTACTCCTACGGCGATAGTATAGATAGCGTAGGTCCTAAGCATGGCGCAGTCTAACGCCTGACTTCAGTGGCCGCTGAAGGCGGCCGCTGGAAGGAAAGCTTGGGCCTCACCGGTCTACAGCGAGCGAACCACGGTGACTTTGCCTCCACGAAGATGTGTTTGTCTGGGCGAAGCTGCGGGTC
>VBDE01000237.1:4130-14274 GCA_005883665.1 Betaproteobacteria bacterium | reverse complement strand
TCGGGGACCATTCCATCGCGGTCGCGCTGCACACCGACGTGCTGGTCCATATCAAGGTATCGGTGCTTGGGGAAACTCCGCAACAGTAACGCGAGCGCAAGCCATTGATAGAAGGGCCGCGGCTAGCGGCCCTTTTTGTTTGTGCGTTTACGCTGTAAAGTCTCCGCCAAAGGTTTTCAAGCGCTTTCATGGCCCAGCCCGTACCGCAAACCACCTCCGATTCCCAGCTGCTGAATCTCAAGGTTCCGCCGCATTCGATCGACGCAGAGCAGTCGGTGCTCGGGGGCCTCTTGATCGACAACGGCGCCTTCGACAAGGTCGGCGACGTCGTGACCGACGGCGATTTCTACCGGGACGACCACCGCCGCATCTTCCGCCACGTTTCCCGACTGATCGAGCGCGGCAAGCCCGCCGACGTGGTCACGGTGGACGAAGCGATCAAGGTAAGCGAGGACAAGGACAAGACCGGCGGCATCACCTACCTTGCGGCACTTGCCGGCAACACGCCTTCGGCGCACAACGTGAGGCGCTACGCCGAGATCGTGCGCGAGTGCGCGGTCCTCCGGAAACTCATCGAGGTCTCCGCCGAGATCGCCGACAGCGCCCTGAACCGCATGGGCAAGGATGTCGGGCAGCTGCTCGACGAGGCCGAGTCCAAGGTCTTCCAGATCGCCGAGGCCGGGGCGAGGACGCGGCAGGGATTCATGGAGATCCAGCCCCTGCTCACGCAGGTGATGGAACGCATCGACCTGCTCTATCACAAGGACAACCCTTCCGACATCACCGGCATCCCGACCGGTTACCGCGACCTCGATCGGGAAACCTCCGGATTGCAGCCGGGCGATCTCATCATCATTGCCGGACGCCCCTCGATGGGGAAGACGGCGCTCGCGCTCAACATGGCCGAGCACGCCGCGGTGGAAAACAAGCTTCCCGTGGCGATATTCAGCATGGAAATGTCGGGCAGCCAGCTTGCGATGCGCATGCTCGGCTCCATCGGGCGGCTTGATCAGCACAAGCTCCGTACCGGTCGGCTCTCCGATGACGACTGGAATCGCTTGACCAACGCCGTCGGGAAGCTCCACGACGCGCCCATCCTCGTCGACGAATCGGGGGCGCTGAACGCGCTCGAGCTGCGCGCCCGCGCCAGGCGGCTGCACCGGCAGTACGGGAAGCTCGGGCTGATCGTGGTCGATTACCTCCAGCTCATGCAGGCGTCGAGCGAAGGCGAGAACCGCGCCACCGAGATCTCCGAGATCTCGCGCTCCCTCAAGTCGCTCGCCAAGGAGCTCAAGGTTCCCGTGGTGGCGCTCTCACAGCTCTCCCGCGCGGTCGAGCAGCGCACCGGCCCGAAGCGTCCGATCATGTCGGACCTGCGCGAGTCCGGCGCGATCGAGCAGGACGCAGACCTCATCCTCGCGATCTACCGCGAGGAGGTCTACACGCCGGACACACCGGAAAAAGGCGTCGCCGAAATCATCATTCTGAAGCAGCGCAACGGCCCCATTGGCACGGTCAAGCTGACCTTCCTCGGGGAATACACCCGCTTCGAGAATTACGCCCAGTCCGGCGTGTTCTAGCGTTTGAGTTTCGCGCGGCGCTCCCGAGCGCGTCCCAGCGATCCACGCGAATTCTCGCGATGACCCGAAAGTCCGCGCCCAGCGGACGGATCACGGCCGCTTCACCCTCGGCGAGGTAGGGCGGACCGGCGACGCTGTAGAACGGATTTCCGTGGCTGACGATCGCGAGGTTGCTTCCGCCGTGTACCGGCGTGGCCAAGATTCTTCGCAGGGCCGCGTAGCGCTCCGCGTCCGCCGGAGCGCTCGGCCCGCCGCGCACTTCCTCCATTTTCTCCGCGCGCCCGAAGAGGAGCTGCGCCGTTTCCACGGTGCGGCAGAACGGACTGGCGAGAACGCGCTCCACGGGAATGCCCAGATGCCGAATTGCCGCAGCGGCAGCCCGTGCATCGGACCGTCCCCGGTCGATGAGGTTGCGCTGATTGGCGCAGTCCTCGTAGCTCTTCATTCTCTCGTCGTTCTGGCTGAGATCGGTCGCCGCGTGACGGAAGTAGAGGATGTAGCCGCCTTTGAGCAGCTCGGAAAGGAGTTCCGCAGGTGGCAGCGTGCGCGCTGGTAAGGAGCTGCGCTCCGCTTCGGTTTTGGGGGCAGTTTGTGCCCATCCCGGCAGGCAGATCAGCAGCGCCGCGAGCGCAGGCGCAAGACGAGGTCCGTTCATGGGTGGATGACGCCAGTGAAGTAGCGATTCTACGCGGGGTTACATCGGTTCACGCCGCGTGGCCGTGCGAGGATCTGTGCAAAGAATTCCGTGGCAAATAGAACGAAGGCTTGAACAGCGAGGGAAGGCTGGATATCCCCAATGGGGCGGCGGTTGCAAACGCGAATCATTCGCATTATCATTGTTGCCTCGAACCCCCTAAGAGCCCCCAATGAGATGGATGTTTGCGTCTGTTCTCCTGATCCCTTCCTTCGCGTTCGCCGCAGACGCCGAATTCCTTTTGGTGATACGGGATCACCGTTTTGAGCCGCAGGAACTAGCAGTCCCAGCTGGCAAGAAGTTCAGGCTGCTCATCGACAACCGCGACTTCACGGCCGAAGAGTTCGAGAGCCACGCACTCAACCGCGAAAAAGTCGTGCCTGGCAAGTCCAGGGTCCCGGTGTTCGTAGGTCCTCTTGCCCCTGGCAGGTACCCCTTCTTTGGCGAATTCCACGAGAAGACCGCGCAGGGCACGCTCATCGTTCGGTAACAACGCGCCGATAGCTCCGCATTCCCGACTCCTGTCGGCCTCAATACCGCTTCAAACAACGAGAAAGCCTCTTTGATGAATCGCTCTTGCGTTGTGGTTGTGCTACTGGCGTCTCTCATGCAGGCGCCTCCGCTCCGCGCTGCACCTTCAGACTATGTCTTCCTGCCTTCGGTTTCCTATGGCGAACGCGAATTGGACTTCAAAGCCGGTTCGGCACGCAATCCCGATGAACCTCGTCGGAGCGCGGGGTCTCTGGGATTCGGCTACGGTGTCACGCAGCGGTGGTTTACCGAGATTTACGGCAAATACGACCGCCTACAGGGCGAAGGCCTTCGCTTCGACGCTTGGGAGTGGGAAAACAAATTTCAGGTCACCGAAGCTGGCGAGTACCCAGTGGACCTCGGGTTCATCCTAGAACTCGAGCGCCCGAAGGATCGAAGCGAAGGATACGAAATGCGCGTCGGTCCTCTGTTCCAGACGGAATTCGCGCGACTCCAGCTCAACCTTAACCTCCTGGTCGAGCGCCACTTCCAGGCAGCTAGCCAGCCTGACACAGAGTTCGGCTACCAGTGGCAGGCCAAGTATCGCTGGCAGCCGCGTCTGGAGTACGGCCTGCAAGGATTCGGAGAGGTCGCGAAATGGAACCGTTGGGGGTCTGCTGACACGCAAACCCACCGACTCGGCCCCGCCGTATTCGGCAAGTTTGCGATGGGTGACCGGCAGGCTATCCGCTACAACGCTGCATGGCTCTTCGGCGTTTCCGCGGGAGCCCCTGAGCATACTTTCCGGATACAGGTCGAGTACGAGTTTTGAGCGGCTTTCGAAGGGATTTGATTCAGATCAAGCGGAAGCACACACGATCAGTCGAGGCGCACGTACTCGTAGTCCAGTGAGAGATTGTTGATACCCCGTTCAGGCGGAGCGATCCACGCGGCCATTTTTCCGGGTTCGACCACCCTCTGCATGAGGCTCTTCACGTAGTCTCTGTCGGAAGCGCTCGGCAGCCAGCCGGGCATGCGTCGATCGTGCTCCTCGCGGCTGATAGGATGCCCCTCGAGGTCGGTGGGAATGTTCGCCCAGGCACCGATCGCGCGGCGGAAGCGGTTGCTCGGCAGCTTAAGCTCGAAGTTGTAACCGGCGCGCCTGATCTGCATGTTCCAGCGCTTCAGTCCGATCTCGCAGTCTCTGATGTAGGCGTCGCGCAGCACTTCGTTCATGGCGTTGCGCATCGGGGAAGTGTCCTTCATGACTCCGCCTTCGCCGTCCGGCACCTCGATCTCGAAGGTCGAATCGGCGCAGACGTGGTCCTGGTACTGCGTAGTCTCGTCGGGACGTCCCTTGATGCCGTTGGCGAAAGTCGTTGCGGCGTTCGAGGAGACCTCCGATCCGAAGAGATCGAGCGAGGAGCTGAACCAGAAATTGAGATAGCGCTGCAGCAGCGGCAGGTCCACCGCGCCCTGGCGGCGGATCGCCTCGGGGTCGTCGCTGCCGATCTCCTTCATCACTTCGAGCGTGCGCCGCACGATCCGGCCGAGGCCGGTCTCGCCGACGAACATGTGGTGAGCTTCCTCCGTCAGCATGAACCGGCAGGTGCGGGCGAGCGGGTCGAACGAGGACTCCGCAAGACTTTTCAGCTGAAACTTGCCGTCGCGGTCGGTGAAATAGCAGAAGCAAAAGAACGATAGCCAGTCCTCGATCGGCTCGTTGAAGGTGCCGAGGATGCGCGGCTTGTCCACGTCGCCGGAGTGGCGCGCGAGGAGCTCCTCGGCTTCCTCTCGGCCGTCGCGGCCGAAGTACGCGTGCAATATATACACCATCGCCCAAAGATGCCGTCCTTCCTCGACGTTGATCTGGAAGAGATTGCGCAGGTCGTAGAGGGAAGGGCAGGTGTGGCCGAGCCGGTGCTGCTGTTCGACCGAAGCGGGCTCGGTATCGCCCTGGGTGACGATGAGGCGGCGGAACTGCGAGCGGAATTCGCCGGGCACCTGCTGCCACACCGGCTGGCCGAAGGAGTCCCCGAATCCGATGGTGCGATCTGCGACCGGATCGGCCAGAAAAATGCCCCATCGATACTCGGGCATCTTCACGGTCCCGTAATGTGCCCAGCCTTGTGCGTCCACGCCGACCGCGGTCCGCAGATACACGTCGGCCGAGGCAAAATCGTTCGGCCCCATCTCGCGCCACCACTCGAGAAAGCGCGGCTGCCAGTGCTCGAGCGCGCGCTGCAGCGTCCTGTCGTTCGCGAGATCGACGTTGTTGGGGATCTTCTCGAAATAGTCGATGGCGCTCATACGCGCTCCCAGTTGAATTTGGCTTTCGCGCCGCTGCCGTACACTTTCAGCGCGCCGTGCTCGCCCACCGCGTTCGGGCGAACGAAGATCCAGTTCTGCCAGGCACTGAGTCTGCCGAAGATGCGCGTCTCCATGGTTTCCTTGCCTGAGAAGCGCAGGTTCGCTTCCATGCCGGTGAGGGCGTCAGGGGAGAGGCTCGCGCGCTCCTCGATCGCGATACGCACCTCCTCGTTCCAGTCGAGATCATCGGGTGTGAAAGTCACTAGACCCAACCTGGCCGCGTCCTGGGCGTCGAGCTTCTCTCCGATCACCGGGCTGATCTCTTCGATCGGCTTCGACTCGCCGCAGAAATGCGCCCTGATGCGCGCTTCCTGGCTAACCATCGGATAGGCGCCGAAATTCAGCTGCGACAGCGCGACCGTCGGCGCGCCGGCTTCATCGTCGGGCAACTGGAGCATGTAGCTGCGGTCGGCTGCAAGCGCAAGCTCGAACAGCGTGCCCCCGAAGCAGGAACCCTTGTCGATGATGGCGAACATGGTGCGCGAGGAGACGTCGAGCCGGGCAAAGGTGCGGCGCAGGTATCCGATCACCTGGCGCACGAACCAGTCGTTCTCGTTGGCTTTGAGGACTGCGTCGGTCGCCAGCACTTTGTCCATGTCTCCACGCGTGTTGAAGATCCACGTACCGATCTCCAGGTCATTCGTGCGCAGCGTCAGGACGGCGTCGTCGAGCTCGCGTGCCATGGCGAGCGGCCACCACGCGTCGCCCGCGGCGTGGATCGCCTCGATGCCAGAAGGAACCTCGGTCCGCGGCGCGAAGACCGTGATCGTCGCGGTGCGCTGCTTGCGATCGATCACCGCGTCCACGTTATCGTAGTGGTAGCCGCCGGGGTCGATTGCGCGCTTGAGCGGGTTGAGGGTCACGCCTTTACCGCCCCCGCGCGTGCTTTGCGCGCTGAGCGCTGCAACCCGTTCTCTCACTGCGTCCTTGAACGCCTGCGGTTTCGCGATGTAATCCACCAGCTTCCATTGCTTTGCGCGGTCGGCGCGCACGCCTTCGCTCGTCGTGCAGAACACGTCGGCGAGATCGCGCCGGACTCTTCGCTTGTCGGTGACGCGCGTGAGGCCGCCCGTTCCGGGAAGAACGCCCAGCAGCGGCAGCTCGGGCAGGCTCGCCGTAGAGGAGCGATCGTCGATCATCAGGATCTCATCGCAGGCGAGCGCGAGCTCGTAGCCGCCGCCTGCGACCGTGCCGTTGACCGCGGCGAGGAACTTCAAGCCCTCGTCGCGGCTCGAGTCCTCGATGCCGCTGCGTGTTTCGTTGGTGAATTTGCAGAAATTCACCTTCCATGCGTGCGTGGACTGGCCAAGCATGTAGATGTTGGCGCCCGAGCAGAACATGCGCTCGCGCGCACTGGTGATCACCACGCACTTCACTTCGGGGTGTTCGAAGCGAATGCGGTTCAACGCATCCGCAAGCTCGATGTCCACGCCGAGGTCGTAGGAGTTCAGCTTGAGCTTGTATCCGGGCTTGAGAGCCTTGTCCTCGTTCACGTCCAACGCGAGCGTAGCCACGGGGCCGTCGAACGAGAGCCCCCAGTGTAGATAACGGTCCGGGTGCGTGTCGTAAGTGACAAGGGGAGGGGAGGGTTTGGTTTCAGGCACGGCACTCATGGGATCGGCTCCTGGTGCTAAGTGGCGACTGCCTTGCGCAGCGCCGAGAAACTCTGCTCAGGCGTCTTGCCGGCTGTGTCCACCGTGACGTCGGCCTGTCCATAGAGCACGGTGCGCCCGTCGAGTATACGCCGCAGATCCTCCATCGCCTGGTCGTTCCCGGCCATCGGACGGGTGTCGCCCTGCGCGATCACGCGCGCCATATGCTCCTCGGGCTCGGCCTTGAGCCACACCGAGAAGCAGGCCGAGAGGAGGAGCTCGTAGGTTCCGGGCTCCGAGACGATGCTGCCGCCCGTGGCGATCACGGCGCGTTCGTTTTTTTCGAGCACCCTTTCGAGGCAGCGCCGCTCGTAGCGGCGGTAGCCGGCCTGCCCGTAGAGCAGAAAGATCTCCGAGAGGCTGGTACCCGCGTCGCGCTCGATCTCGCGGTCGAGCTCGATAAAGGGCACGCCCAGAGCGCGGGCGAGCTTCGCACCGAGCGTGGATTTGCCCGCACCGCGCAGTCCGATGAGCGCGATCCGCTTCATGCGCTCGTCGCGCGCGCTGCCGTAATCGCGGACGAGCCGCGAACGCACGGCGGCGAGGGTCTGCCGCGGCAGACGCTTCAGGAACTGAGTCGTGAGAGTCAGCTCGACGGCGTCGCCCGAGTCCTCGGCAAGCAGCTCTGTGAGCGGAAGATTGAGGGCTGTTGCGATCTGGCGCAGCAACAGGATCGAAACGTTGCCCTGTCCTGCTTCGAGCTGGGCCAGGTAGCGCTCCGACACCCCCGAATCACCCGCAAGCAGCTTGCGTGACATACCCCGCCTCGCCCGAGCTTCTCGCACACGGTCACCGAGCAGGGCGAGATAGTCACGCTTCACATGTGACACGCTTTCCTTCGTATGGACAGGACGTTGCGAATGTTTCTTAATGTGAATACTTGGGACGCTCATCGATGCAATATAATGCTTGCTATATGTGTTACATGCAGTATGATGCACTCGATATCGAAACGCAAGCGGGAACGAGAAAAAAGGCGATGGCGCTCGAACTGACCATCCTCGTGGGGACGATGACCGGCACCGCCCAGCTGGTCGCCCAAGAGCTCGAGCTCACGCTCGACGATGGTGAAATCCGCGTGCGGGCCACTCCGATGGACGGCCTCGATTCGGATGTATTTTCGGCCGGTGGCCTGTTTCTGATCTGCTCATCCACTTACGGGCAGGGCGACGTTCCTGACAACGCGAAGAACCTGTACGAGTCGCTTCAGACCGTGCGTCCCGATCTCTCCAACGTGCAATACGGCGTGATCGCGCTCGGTGACCGGACCTATGCCGAAACTTTCTGCAACGGCGGCAAGCGTTTCGACGCGATCCTCTCCGAGCTGGGAGCGAGGCGCATCGGCGAGATCATGTTGCACGATGCCAGCGCGGGCACCATGCCCGAGGAGGTCGCGCTGACGTGGATGGCCGGCTGGATTTCGCTGTGTCGCAAAGAAGCTCGACTCACGGCCTGAGTTTGAATCGAAAAAGGGACAGACAATCGTGCCGTCGCTCAGGGCCGCTGACCACTCGGTCAGCCCGCCCAAGATCCATATTCCCCGCGACTACAACGCCGCGTACGATTTGATCGAGGGCAACCTCTGTGCCGGCAGCGCGGGCAAGGTCGCGTTCGTGGACGACACCGGTCAATATACCTTCGGCGAGGTCGCCGAGCGCGTCAACCGCTTCGGATCAGGGCTTCGGGCTATGGGCCTCGAGATGGAGCACCGGGTGCTGCTCGCACTCACCGACACGATCGATTTCCCGACTGCTTTCCTCGGAGCGATCAAGGCCGGGATCATCCCGGTCGCGGTGAACACGCTGCTCACATCGAGTGACTACGAATACATGCTCTCCGACAGCCGCGCCAAGGCGCTCGTCGTCTCGGAGCAGTTGCTGCCGAAGTTCGCGCCGCTCTTGCCCAATCTGCCGTTCCTGAAACACGTCATCGTTTCGGGCGCCGGCGCATCCGGTCCGCCGACGACCTCCGACGATCCCTGCTTCTGGCTGTATTCCTCCGGCTCGACCGGCACGCCAAAGGCCGTCGTGCACGTGCACTCGAGCATGGCCGTCACCGCGGATCTCTACGGGAAAGGCGTCCTCGGCGTCACCGAGAACGACGTGCTTTTTTCCGCGGCGAAGCTGGCCTTTGCGTACGGCCTCGGCAACGCGCAGACCTTCGCTCTCGCCATCGGAGCCACAGCCGTGCTTATGGCCGAGCGTGCGACGCCGACGTCGGTATTCAAGCGACTCGCCGAAAGAAAGCCCACGATTTTCTACGGCGTCCCGACACTCTATGGGGCGATGCTCGCCAGCCCCGAGTTTCCGAAGGAGAAGTCCCTCACGCTGCGCTTGTGCGTCTCGGCCGGCGAGGCGTTGCCGGCCGACATGGGCAGGCGTTGGAAAGAGAGGACCGGCGTCGACATCCTGGAGGGCATCGGCTCGACCGAGATGCTGCACATGTTCATCAGCGCCCGGCCTGGAGATGTGCGCTACGGCGCGACCGGGAAGCCCGTACCCGGATACGAGTTGCGCCTGGTGGACGAGCAGGGAGCTCCGGTGGGACAGGGCGAGATCGGCGAGCTCCAGGTGAGCGGACCGACAAGTGCGGCGTACTACTGGAACAACCGCGAGAAAACCCGCTCGACCTTCGTCGGCGCCTGGTTCAGGAGCGGCGACAAGTTCAGGCAGGACGAGGAGGGTTACTTTGTCTACGCTGGTCGCACCGATGACATGCTGAGAGTCTCAGGCTTCTACGTCTCGCCCGCAGAGGTCGAGGCCGCGCTCGTCAGCCACGAGGCGGTGCTCGAAGCGGCGGTGGTCGGCCACGAGGACGACAACCGCTTGATCAAGCCGAAAGCGTTCGTCGTGCTCAAGCAGGGCCAGTCGCCGAGCGAATCCCTCAAAGCGACCATGCAGCAGCATATCAAGGACAGGCTCGCACCTTACAAGTACCCGCGTTGGATCGAGTTTGTGAACGAATTGCCCAAGACGGCAACCGGCAAGATCCAGCGCTTCAAGCTTCGCGGATAGTTGCTTTCGGTTCCTCAGCGGGCTAGAATTTGAACAATGGTTCAAGTTTTGAATCGCAGTTCGAACGAAGCCCCCTTGTCGGAGCGCATGCGGCGCAAGAGCGAGGCGCGACGCCTGGACATCCTGCGCGCCGCCGCGCGCGTATTCCGCCGCCAGGGTCTCTCGGCAACCGGCATGCGCGAGATCGCCGAGGAAGCCGATCTCTCGCCCGGCAATCTGTACTACTACTTCAGCGGCAAGGACGAAATCCTGCTCTTCTGCCAGGAGCGCACGCTCGAGCGCCTTCTCGCCGCGGCGAAGGAGGCGCGCGGCGCGTCCGGCGCATACGTCGAGCGACTGCGCTCGGTGATGAGTGCGCACGTG
>VBDE01000237.1:0-3943 GCA_005883665.1 Betaproteobacteria bacterium | reverse complement strand
GACGAGATCGCCGACTCGCTCTCGGATTACCTCGTCCGAGGCCTCATCCCGACAAAATGAAGACGGCTGCCCCCACGAACGTCCACCTCACCCTGCTCGTGAACGGCGAGGAGCAGCAGGTTTCGTTCGCCCCGTACAAGACGCTGCTCGAAGTGCTGCGCGAGGACCTGAACCTGACCGGCACCAAGCACGGCTGCGAGCTCGGCGAATGCGGCGCCTGCGCGGTGCTCGTGGAGGGCGTGCCGGTGCTCTCCTGCCTTGCGCTTGCCCTCGATTTCGAGGGGCGGGCGATCGAGACCGTCGAGGGGCTGGCGAGCAACGGAAAGCTGCACCCACTGCAGGCGGCCTTCGCCGATCTCGGTGGCGCGCAGTGCGGCTATTGCACCCCCGGGATCTTGATGACGGCGAAGGCGCTGCTCGAGCGCGAGCCCAACCCGAGCCGCGAACGCATCAAGGAAGCCATCTCGGGGAACCTGTGCCGCTGCACCGGTTACCAGCAGATCTACGAATCGATCGAGGAAGCGGCAAAAACAATCCGGGAGTCCAAGCGATGACGGCGAGGAAGCGTTTCGACGTCATCGGCAAGCCGCGCCGCCGCGTGGACGGCCGTGCCAAAGTGACGGGCCTGACGCGCTTTGCCGACGACATCATGCTGCCGCGCATGCTGTACTGTAAGCTCCTGCGCTCGCCGGTGCCGCACGCGATCATCGAGGCGATCGACGTCTCCCGCGCGCAAGCCCATCCCGGCGTGCACCTCGTGCTCACCGGCAAGGACTTTCCCGTCACCTTCGGCATCCTGCCGGTGACGCAGGACGAATATCCGCTCGCCCCCGAGCGCGTGCGCTACGTGGGCGATCCGGTCGCCGCGGTTGTCGCCCGCGACGAGCAAACTGCGTTCGAGGCGCTCGATCTCATCGACGTCCAGTACCGGCCGCTCAAGACCATCTCCGATCCCAAGGAGGCGCTCGCGACGCCTGAGCCGCGCATTCACAGCTACGGCGAGCAGGGAAACATCCACCGCCTGCAGGCCTTGGAGTTCGGCGACGTGAACGAGGCGCTCGCCCGCGCCGACCACGTGTTCGAGGATTTGTTCTTCTACGAGGGCAATACGCACCTGCCGATCGAGCAGCACGCCTCGGTCGCGGCGGTGGACGGCGAAGGCAAGCTCACGCTCTGGTCGTCCACGCAGGTGCCGCACTATATCCATCGCGCGCTCGCCAACGCGCTGCAGATTCCGCCCGCGCACGTGCGCGTGATCGCCTGCCCGAACGGCGGCGGCTTCGGGGGAAAATGCGATCTGCACAATCACGAAATCGTGGTGTCCAAGGCCGCGATCTTACTCGACCGGCCGGTTAAGATCTGCCTCACACGCGAGGAAGTCTTCTACATGCACCGCGGCCGCCATCCTGTGCTGATGAAGATGCGCACCGGCGTGACGAAAGACGGCAAGATCACCGGAATGCACACGCAGACGCTGCTCGACGGCGGCGCCTACGGCGGCTACGGCGCGGCGAGCACTTTTTACACGGGCGTGCTGCAGACGGTGACCTATGAGATCCCGCGCTACAAGTTCGACGCCTGTCGCACCTTTACCAACAAGCCGCCCTGCGGCCCCAAGCGCGGACACGGCACGCCGCAGCCGCGCTTCGGCCAGGAAGTGCAGCTCGACAGGATCGCGGAGAAACTCGAAATCGACCCGGCCGAGCTGCGCCTCTCCATCGTCGCCAAACCCAACACGCTCACCGCGAACTGGCTGAAGATAGGCACGATCGGACTTGCCGAGTGCATCCGCAAGGTAGTGGCGAGCTCGGACTGGAAAAACAAATTCAGGAAACTCCCCGAAGGCCGCGGCGTCGGGCTCGCTTGCGGCGCGTACCTGTGCGGCGCCGGGTTGCCGATCTACTGGAACAGGATGCCGCAATCGGGCGTGCAGCTCCTCATCGACAGGAGCGGGCAGGTCACGGTGTTCTGCGGCGCGACCGAGATCGGGCAGGGGTCGGACGACGTGCTCGCGGCGATCGTCGCCGAGGTGCTCGGAATCGACGCGTACGACGTGCGCTGCGTCACCGGCGACACCGGCTTGACGCCAGTCGACCTCGGCTCGTATTCCAGCCGAGTCACGGTGATGATGGGCAACGCCGCGATTCAGGCGGCCGAGCGCTTGCGCGATCTCATCGCGCGAGCGGCTGCCGAGCACATGGAGACCTTGCCCGAGAACGTCGGCTTCGCGCGTGGGCGCGTGTTCCGCGCCGATGACCCGGGCAAGCTCATGAGCTTTCGCGAGGCGATCGTGCTCGCCGAGGAAAAATTCGGCACGCTCGGCTCGGTGGGCTCTTATTCCCCGCCGCGCTCGCCCGGCCGCTACAAAGGTGCGGGCGTCGGGCCGTCGCCCGCGTACTCTTACACGGCGTGCGTGGTCGAAGCCGAAGTGGACCGCAACACCGGCTGGATCACCGTACCGAAAGTGTGGATCGCGCACGACATCGGCCGCGCAATCAACCCGGTGAGCGCGCGCGGGCAGGTCGAAGGCAGCGTCTACATGGGCTTGGGCGAAGCCCTCATGGAGGAGCAGGTGTTCCGGCGACTGCCGCCCAAGCTTTCCAACGCGCTCGTGCACAAGATTCCTTCACTCCTCGAGTACAAGAGCCTGACGTCCCTGGACATGCCCGAAGTTTTTACCGAGCTCGTCGAGGACCCGGACCCGAATTGCCCGTTCGGCGCAAAAGAGGTGGGGCAGGGGCCGCTCCTTCCGGTGATGCCGGCGGTCGCGAACGCCGTATACGACGCGATCGGGGTGCGTATCGACGAGCTGCCGATCACACCCGACAAGGTGCTCGCGGCCCTCGAGAAGGAAGCCAAGGGTGAAACGCCGCGAATCGGGCCGGAGAGCTTTCCGGATGTTCCGTACCCCGAACCGATGCTCGTGCCGCCGCCCTGGGAAGGCGGAGACGGCAATTCCATCAACACGCCGCGGCGCTCGCCCGTGAAGAAGGAAGCGCTCGCATGATGCGGCTGCCCTGGTTCGGATTCCATTCGCCGAAGTCCATCGTCGAGGCTGCGAAGATCCTCGCCGCCGAAGGCCCGCAGGCGATGCTCATCGCGGGCGGGACGGATCTCTTGCCCAACATGAAGCGACGCCACCAGACTCCGGCGACGCTCGTTTCGCTGCGGCAGATCGAAGCGCTGAAGAACATTTCCAACGGCTCGGGCGCCACGTTCGGTGCGGGCCTGACGCTGAACGAAATAGTCGCGAACTCCGTGGCCCGAGAAAAATACGCCGGGCTGTGGCAGGCGGCAGCGCAAGTCGCGACCGTGCACCTGCGCAACATGGGCACGCTCGGCGGCAACCTGTGCCTGGACACGCGCTGCAACTACTACAACCAGAACTACGAGTGGCGCAAGGCGATCGACTTCTGCTTGAAAAAGGACGGCGAGATCTGCTGGGTCGCCACCGCGAGCAAGCGCTGCGTCGCGGCCTCCTCGACCGACACGGCGCCTGCGCTGATCGCCCTCGGCGCAGGCGTGCGCCTGGTCTCCACGCAGGGCGAGCGCGAGGTGGCGCTCGCCGACCTCTACAGGAACGACGGCATCGACTATCTCACGCGCAGGCCCGACGAGATCCTCACCGAGGTGAAGCTGCCCGCCTCCGAAAGGTGGAAGAGCAGCTACTGGAAGCTGCGCCGCCGCGGCGCCTTCGACTTTCCGGTGCTGGGCGTCGCTGCGGCGGTCAGGACCGCGCGCGACGGAACGGTCGAAGACGCCCGCATTGCACTCGGCGCGGTGTCCTCTCGGCCTTTTCTCACTAAGGGGGGCGAGCTTCTCATCGGCAAGAAGCTCGGCGACGACGCCATTGCGGAAGCCGGTGCCAAGGTCGCATCGGCCGCGAAGCCGATGGACAACACCGACTTGGATCTCTACTGGAGAAAAGCGGTGGTGGCGGAAT
>VBDE01000236.1 GCA_005883665.1 Betaproteobacteria bacterium | reverse complement strand
TCAACGAGAAGCGCTGGACGGAGACCCTGTTCACGCTGCAGGTGGAGGCCGACGTCGCTGCGTTCGAGGCAGGACAGTTCGCCAAGCTCGCGCTCGCGGTGGAGGGCGAGATGGTCGCACGCCCGTACTCGTTCGTGAACGCGCCGAAGGAACGTCCGCACGAGTTTTATTACGTGACGCTTCCGGACGGGCCGCTCACGCAGAAGCTGCGCAAGCTGGAGGCGGGGGACGCGATTTATCTTGCACCGCGGCCGGCGGGGTTCCTCGTGCTTTCGGAGATCCCCGATGGGGAGAACCTCTGGCTGATATCGACGGGAACGGGAGTCGGCCCTTTCCTGTCTATCCTGAAGACCGAGGTACCCTGGCAGCGCTTCAAGCAGGTGGTCCTGGTTCACGCGGTGCGCCATGCCGAGGAGCTGACCTACCGCGACAGCCTCTCGCGGCTGCTGGGCGAGCACGGGGAGCAGATGCGCTTGGTCTCGTTTGTGAGCCGGGAAAATAGACCCGGCGCGCTCCACGGACGCATCCCCCTCGCGATCGAGGAGGGTCGCCTGGAGGCCGCGGCGGGCGTGGTGCTTTCTGCGAAGACCTCTCGGGTTATGATTTGCGGCAACCCGGAGATGGTGACGGACACGCACACAACGCTAGCGCGGCGCGGCATGAAGAAGCACCGGCGCCGCGAGCCGGGCCATATCGCGGTGGAAAACTACTGGTAGAAAACCGGGACAGACCACTATTTTTACGCACATGATGGCAAGAAGACACGCTTTTGAAAAAATGGTGGTCTGTCCCCGGTTTTTCTTGCTTGCCATCAGCGCGCTGGTGCTCGCCTCCTGCAGCGCGACCCGGGTCGCCTACGACAACGCCGACACCATGCTGCGCTTCATGGCATCGAGCTATCTGGACCTCGACGCTGGGCAGTCCGACGATCTGACGCCGCGCATCGTGCGCTTTCACCAGTGGCACCGGTCGAACGAGCTTCCCGTATACGCGGCCTTGTTGCGGAGCGCGAGCCAGCGCGCCGCCAAGGGCATCACGGCGGAGGACGTCGCGTGGGGGCTCGGCAATCTGCGCTCGCGTTACCGCAGGTTCGCGGCAAAAGCGGCCGAAGACGCGGCACCGGTGCTCGCGACACTCGCGCCCGCCCAGCTCGCGGCGCTCGAGCATAAGTTCGCCGAAAGCAACGGAAAATACGCGAAGGAATTCCTCCCTTCCGACGACAAGGAGCGCCGGCGCAGGCAGCTGAAGCGCATGCTCGAGCGCTTTCGCGACTTTGCCGGCGAGCTGACCCCGGACCAGGAGGCTCGCATCGAGGGCTTCGCGCTCGCGCACGAGCGCCACGTCGCGCTGCGCTTCGAAGACCGGCAGCGCTGGCAACGCGATTTCGTCGCGGCGCTCAGACAGGAGCACAAGCCGGAGGAGCTCGGCCGGCGCCTCGCCGAGATGTTCGACAAACCGGAGCTGCGCCGCTCCGAGGAGTTCATACGCGAGGACAGGCGCTGGGACGAGGACCTGGGACAACTCATCGTGGATCTCGACCGGTCGCTCTCTGCGAGGCAGCGTGCGCAGGTGGTCCGTCGCCTTTCCGACTACGCCGAGGATTTCGCCGTTCTCGCCGGAAGAAGAAAGGAGGCCATTTGAGTCCGCGGCACGCGACGCGAGTCTTTCTTTCCCTGGCGACGCTCGCAGGGCTTGTCTTGAGCCCAAGCGCGGCACGGGCGGCCGGGGGCGAGCTGAGAGCCTGGGGCGGCGGCGCGACGCCGTCCCTCGCGCTGCGCGATCTCCAGGGCAAAGAGCACAAGCTCGCCGATTACCGCGGCAAGGTCGTGGTGATCAATTTCTGGGCCACCTGGTGCGATCCCTGCCGCGAGGAGATGCCCTCGATGCAGCGGCTGCAGGACAAGCTCGCCGGCAAGCCCTTCGCGATCCTCGCGGTGGACTTCGGCGAGGGCGCGCCGCGGATCAACGAGTTCCTGAAGAAAGTCCCGGTGCGCTTCACGGTACTCCTGGATCGCGACACCTCCGCGGCAACGGCGTGGAAGGTGAAGGTATTGCCCACGACCCTGGTGCTCGATTCCGAGCAGCGAATCCGCTACTCCGTGACGGGCGATCTGGAGTGGGATTCCCAATCCGTTGAAGATACGATCAAAAAGCTTCTTCCCCCGAGCTGAGGTACGCGCCGGACTGGTCCGGCGCGACTTGTGGTCGGGGACGTTTTCGGAGTAAATTGTTCGCTTTGGGATTCGTCCGTTTCCGCCGGACCGCGTGCCGATGATCATCCAGCAACGCTTGATTTCACGCAGCTCGCGTTCGCTCGCGGTGATGATCGGCTTCGCGCAGCCTGCGGGCTCGCGCGGAACGTGGCGTTCCGACGGCGATATCGACGGCGGCGGCCGTCCTTCCGCGCTCGCCTCTCGCTCTTCTGCAGCTCCTTCTCCCCAGCCCCTCAGCCCTTCTTGCAGCGACCGACACCGGGTATTCCATGCGCTGCGAGCCGGGACGCCCAGGCCCGCGTTGTGAGACAGCGCTTCAACCGATAGGAGAACCGACATGGATAGACGTGCATTTCTCAGGGCCAGCGCGATCCTTCCGGGTGCGGCGGCGTTGCCCAGAGTTTCGTTCGCGCAAAGCGCATTCGATCCACGCCCGATGGACAAATGGCGCAGCTTCGAAGTGGCCACGCGGGTCGAGATCGTCTTTCCCCAGGGCGCGACGCGCGTGTGGCTGCCCATCCCCTCGGTCGATTCGGCCTACCAGAAGACCATAGACAACGCCTGGTCGGGCAACGCCCAAACCGCAAAGATCGTGTACGACGGCAAGTACGGCGCGGGCATGCTCTACGCCGAGTGGCCCACCGCCGAGCAGAATCCCGTGGTCGAGCTCTACAGCCGGGTCGCCACGCGCGACCACGCCGTGGACTTTTCCGCGCGGCGGGGATCGGTCGAGAAACTCGCGCCCGAGCAGCGCGCGTTCTACACGGGATCGACCGAGCACATGCCCACCGACGGCATCGTGAAGAAAACCGCGCAGGACATCACCCAAGGCGCCAGGACCGACTACGACAAGGCGAAGGCAATCTACGAGTGGATCGTGGAGAACACCTACCGCGATCCGAAAACGCGCGGCTGCGGCGTCGGCGACATCAAGACGATGCTCGAGACCGGAAACCTCGGGGGCAAGTGCGCCGACCTGAATGCGCTCTACGTGGGCCTCGCGCGCGCATCGGGCCTTCCCGCGCGCGACGTCTACGGCGTGCGCGTGGCGAAGTCGCAATTCGGCTACAGGAGCCTGGGCGTGGGCACGGCGAACATCACGCGCGCGCAGCACTGCCGGGCGGAAGTCTATCTCGCCGGATTCGGCTGGGTGCCGGTGGACCCGGCCGACGTGAGGAAGGTCGTGCTCGAGGAGAAGGCGCAGCCGACGACCTTGAGCGATCCGCTGGTGCAGGCAGTGAGGCCCAAGCTCTTCGGAGCGTGGGAGATGAACTGGCTCGCGTTCAACACCGCGAACGATTTCGCGCTGCCCAACTCGAAAGGCGGCAAGCTCACCTTCTTCATGTATCCGCAGGCCGAGACCGCCGCCGGTCGCGTGGACAGCCTCGACCCGGACAACTTCAAGTACACGATGACGGCGAAGGAACTGAGCGCCTGATCCCGGCGCCCGGCTCGAAAGCCCTCGGCTGCGAGCCGGGGGCTTCTTGTTCGCTGGGAAATACCGCGATAATGCGGTCGTGACGGTTCTGCATTTTTCGCACGCCAACGGCTTTCCCGCGGCGTGCTACCGCAAGATGTTCTCGTATCTCGAGCGCGATTTCGAGATCGACTATGTCAACATGATCGGACACGATCCGCGCCATCCGGTCACCGACAGCTGGCCGCATCTGGTCGCGGAACAGCTCGAGCATATCGAGCGCTACGGGGAACCGGTGCTCGGTGCGGGGCATTCGCTCGGCGGCTATCTCACCATGCTTGCCGCGCTGGACCGGCCGGAGCTGTTCCGTGCGATCGTGGTGCTCGATTCGCCGGTGATCGGGACGTGGGCGGGCAGGGCCTTCGGCCTGGTGAAGCGCTTCGGCCTTGTGGACCGAGTGACGCCCGCGGGCGCGACGTGCGACCGGCGCTCGCATTGGAAGTCGGCCGAGGAAGCCTACAAGCATTTCCACGGGCGCAAGGTCTTCCGCAACTTCGATCCGGACTGTCTGCGCGACTACGTGACGCTCGGCATGGTTCCCGCCGCGCACGGAGTGCGGCTCGCCTTCGACCCGAAGATCGAAACGCGCATCTACCGGACGATTCCGCACGATCTGGTGCGGGATCTGCCGCGGCTCGCACTGCCGCGCGGTTTCATCTGCGGGCGCGAATCGGAGGAGATGCGCAAGGCGGGCCTTGCCGCTACGCGCAAGTTCTTCCGCGTGGCGCGCATCGCGGGCGGGCACCTGTTTCCGTTCGAGCGGCCGGAGGCTGCGGCGCAGGCGATCCGCGAGATGGCCGCCGAGCTGCTCGGAGGCGCTTAGATCGAGCGCTGGCGACGCCGCGCGATGATGGAATCCAGCTTTTCCGCGAGGCCCTGCACGCCTTCGAGGTTGGGATTGACCGCGAGCGCGCGGCGGAAATACTCCAGCGCCTTCTCAGGCTGGTCGAGCTGCAGGTAGATCTGGCCGTAGCCGGAGAGCACGCCGAAGTGCTGCGGGTTGCGCTTGATGACTTCGTCGCAGTCCATGAGCGAGCGCCGGAATTCGCCGGCGAGGAAATACGCCGTGGCACGCTTGTTCCAGCCTTCGGCGAAGCCGGGTTTGAGCTCGATGATGCGGGTGAACGTGGCGATCGCCTCGGGGAAGCGCTGCTCGCCCATCTCCGCGACTCCTTTGCTGAACAGCTCGTCCACGCGGGCGTCTCCCGACCGGCTCCAGACCGCCCACAGCGCTAGCTCCGCAACAGCGCGTACCCGTTCGTCCGCGTCGCGCAGCGCTGCAATCAGCTTGGGAGCATCCTCCATCCGGCCCACGATCGCGAGGCCGCGCGCGCCGCGCCGGCGCTCCTCCGCGTCGGATTTCTTGAGGGCCGCAAGCGCCGCGGTCCGCGAAGGCCGCTCCGGCTCGGCCGCGGCAGGCATCGCGGGAACGAGGCACGCGATGGCGAGAGCCAGGAGCACCAGCCTTTTCATTGCCACCTTCGAGAGCTTCATCGGAATAAGCTCCCTTGCGTGATGGTTTACGGAGCGTCCGCTCAACTATAATCCTCTCTGTTGTCCGATGAAAGGAGGCGCCATGCGCACCCTGCTGATTTCGGTCTTCGCCCTGCTGGCGGGCCTTGCTCTAGTCCCCACTCTCCACGCCGCCGGAATGGACTCCGGGCCGGCGCCCAACGCGCGCCCCGTGGATCCGGATTACGAGAGCGGCAAGAAGGCGGTCGAAGCCGGGAACTGGAAAACGGCCCTCGACAGCTTCGAGCGGGTTGCCTCGCGCGAACCGAACAACGCCGACGCGCAGAATTACCT
Source organism: Betaproteobacteria bacterium (assembly GCA_005883665.1). Taxonomy (GTDB): domain Bacteria; phylum Pseudomonadota; class Gammaproteobacteria; order Burkholderiales; family SG8-39; genus VBDM01. The sequence continues at coordinate 8,517 of VBDE01000236.1, read as the reverse complement.
CGGCTACGCCTGGCGCAAGTCCGGCAACCTCGACCTTGCGTTCAAGCACTACAACGAGGCGCTGCGCCTCGACCCCCGGCACAGGGGAGCGCACGAGTACATCGGCGAGGCCTATCTCATGGTGAACAATCTTCCGAAGGCCGAGGAGCACCTTGCGCGGCTCGACAAGCTGTGCTTTTTTCCCTGCGAGGAATACAGAGACCTGAAGAAGGCGGTGGAGGACTACAAGTCCGCTCAGCAGGGCGGAAACCGATCCCGACCCTGAGATTTCGCGAGCGCAAAACAAGACGCCCGGCAAGCCGGGCGTTTTCTTTCCGGGCGCGGCGGTTATTTGAGGTGTTTGCTTACGAGCTTGGTCATCTCGAACATCGTGACCTTGCCCCTGCCTCCGAAGACGGCCTTCAAGGCGTCGTCGGCATTGATCATGCGGCGGTTCTTGGTGTCCTGTAGTTTGTTTCGCTTGATATAGGCCCAGAGCTTCTTGGTCACTTCGGTGCGGGGTATCGCCTTGGAGCCCACCACTTCCGCCAGCATGGAGCTCGGGGTCATGGGTTTCATGAATGCCGCATTGGGTTTTCTCTTCTTGGCCATCGTATATCTCTCCTCTTAAATACGAGCTGTTTGGGTGACGCCGCACGGACGGTACGGGCAACGCGAGAGTGCGTCAATCAGAGGGAAATGTCAACCACCTTGAAACGGTTTTTTCGTCCACCGGGAGAAAACTATGGCCCGACCGGGGGGATCGCTTCGCTATAATTAAGGCCCGTATCGAAGCCCGTTTTGCCTGACAATTTCCTGTCACCCAGGCAAGCCCGTGGAAACCGCCAAAAAAAACGTCGCCGTCCTCGCCACCTGCCAGGCGCTGCTGTTCACGAATAATTCCACGGCAATCGCCCTGAATGGCCTGGCGGGCTACGCGCTAGCAACGGACAAGGCTCTCGCGACGCTCCCCGTCACCGCGTGGGTCATCGGCGGGGCGCTCTCGACCCTTCCGGCTTCGCTTCTCATGAAGCGCATCGGCCGGCGTGCCGGCTTTACCGCCGGTGCTCTGACGGGGATGGTCGGCGCGGCGATCTGCTCGTTCGCCCTGTATCTCGAGAGCTTCTGGCTTTTCTGCTTCGGCACGATGGTGTTCGGCGTGTACAACGCCGCGGCGCAGTACTACCGGTTCGCGGCAGCGGACGTCGCAAGCGCCGATTTCAAGGCGAAGGCGATCTCCCTGGTGCTCGCGGGAGGACTGGTGGGAGGCATCGTCGGCCCGGAGACGAGCAGGCTCACGGTCGATTTGCTCGCCACGCGCTATCTAGGCGCGTATCTGGCCCTGATCGGATTCCTGGTGCTCGTCGTGCTGGTCGTGCAATGGCTCGACATCCCCGTGCCGGCGGCCGCCGCGCACGGGGAACCGACCCGGCCGCTCGCGCAGATCATGGTGCAACCGGTGTTCGTGGTCGCAGTGCTTGCAGCGGCGATCGCCTACGGCGTGATGAACCTGCTCATGACCGCGACGCCGCTCGCGATGGGCTTGTGCGGCCATCCGTATTCGGCTGCGGCGACGGTGATCGGCTGGCACGTCATCGGCATGTTCGGGCCGTCTTTTTTCACAGGCTCGCTCATCAAGCGCTTCGGGGTGCTGCAGGTGATGGCCTCGGGAGCGCTGCTCCTTTACGTGGTGGTGGCGATCGCGCTGTCGGGCATCAGCGTTCCGCACTTCTGGTTCGCTCTCGTGCTGCTCGGCGTCGGGTGGAATTTCCTCTATATCGGCGGAACGACCCTCATCACCGAGGCGTGCACGCCGCCCGAGCGCGCGAAGACCCAGGGCGCAAACGACCTGATCATCTTCGTCGTGATGGCCACTTCTTCGTTCAGTTCGGGCCTGCTCCTGGAAAAGAGCGGCTGGCAAATGCTCAACTATCTCGCGCTGCTGTTCGTCACCGCGGCGGCCATCGCGCTGCTGTGGCTCCTCGCCCGGCGCCGCGTCGCGGCCGGAACATGAGGGTGGAGGACCAGGCAAGGCTCGATCCCCAGGCCCGCGCGTTGATCGAGCGCGCGTCGCGCTCGGCCGGTCCCGCGCTGAGCTCGGTGGGCGTGGACGAAGCGCGGCGGCTCTACCGCGAATCGCGCCTTGCCCTTGCGCCGCCGCCGGTCGCGGTGCAGGAAACGCGCGATTTCTCAATAGCCGGTCGGGGGGGTGCGATCGGCGCCCGGTACTACCGGCCCCTGGGCACGAAGCCCGGAGAAGCGCCGCCGGCGGTGGTGTACTTCCACGGCGGCGGCTGGACCTGTGGAGATCTCGATACACACGACAGCGTCTGCCGCGGGATCGCCGCTCACGGTTACAGCGCTGTCGTCGCAGTCGATTACCGCTTGGGGCCGGAGCACAAGTTTCCGGCGGCGGTCGAGGATGCCGTGACGGCGTTGCAGTGGGTGGCCGCGAACGCAAGCTCGCTCGGGGTCGACGCGGCGCGGATCGTGGTTGCAGGGGAAAGCGCCGGCGGCAACCTCGCCGCAGTAGCGGCGCTCGCCCTGCGCGATCCGGGGCCACGCCTTGCGATGCAGGTGCTCGTCTATCCCGTGACCGACCAGGCCGCGGACACGGATTCGCTCAGACGCTTCGCGCAGGGCTATTCGCTGACGCGCGAATTGCTGCAGTGGTATCAACGCAACTATCTGCGCGACGAGCGCGACCGCTCCGACTGGCGCGCTTCTCCCTTGCGCGCGAAGGACCACTCGCGGCTGCCGCCCGCCTATGTCATCACCGCCGGGTTCGACCCGCTGCTCGACGAGGGCAAGGCCTACGCCGAGCGCCTCGCGCAGGCAGGCGTCGATGTGACCTACGAGTGCTTCGAGGGCCAGATACACGGATTTCTTCCCATGGCCGGGGCGATCGCCGCGGCACACCACGCCCATTACCGCATCGGCCAGATGCTGCGCATGCGCTTCGGAACGTTTCCGATCGCTCGGCCCTGATCGGCGTAAAATCGGGGAATCCTCCCATGCTGGCTCAAGTCGAGAAAATTTCCGTCGAACGCAAGGTGGTGCGTGCCGCCTGCCCGCACGACTGCCCCGACACCTGCGCGATGAAGATCACCGTCGAGAACGGAATCGCGGTGAAAGTGGAAGGCGCGAAAGACCATCCCTTCACCGCCGGCACGCTCTGCACCAAGGTTGCGCGGTATCTGGAGCGCACCTACAGCAAGGACCGCGTGCTCTTTCCACAGAAGAGAGTCGGCGCGAAAGGCCGGGGCGAGATCGAGCGCATTTCCTGGGACGAGGCGCTCGACACGATCGCCTAAAGGTTCCGCGCGATCGAGGCCGAGGATCCCCAAGGCATCCTGCCCTACGATTACGCGGGCACCATGGGCTACGTGCAGTGGCATTCGATGGGCCGGCGCTTCTTCAACCGGCTGGGGGCGTCGCGGCTGGACCGCACCATCTGCTCCTCAGCGGGCAAGGAGGGCGTGAGAATCACCCTCGGCGGGTCCTTCGGCATGGATCCGGAAAGGTTCGACGAGGCGAAGCTCATCCTCATCTGGGGCTCCAACCCGATCGTCTCGAACCTGCACCTGTGGTCGCGCGTGCAGGAGGCGAAGCGCCGCGGCGCGAAGCTCGTCGCGATCGACCCCTACCGCAGCCTTTCGGCGGAGAAATGCCACGAGCACCTCGCCCTGCTGCCCGGCACCGACGCGGCGCTCGCGCTCTGGATCATGCACGTCATCGTCGGCGAGGGCCGCCACGACGCGGATTACGTCGAGAAATACACGCTCGGTTTCGAGGCGCTCGCGCGGCGCGTGAAGGAGTATCCGCCGCAGAAGGTCGCGCAGATCACCGGCCTGCCCGCGGAAAAAATAATCTCCCTCGCCCGCGAATACGCCGCGACGCGGCCCGCGGCGATCCGGCTCAACTATGGGCTGCAGCGCCACGCCGGTGGCGGCATGGCCGTGAGGAACATCCTGTGCCTTCCCGCGCTCACGGGAGACTGGCGCCATCCCGCAGGCGGGGCGGTGCTCTCCACCTCAGGATTCTTCGGCATGAACGACGCCAAGCTCGAGCGGCCGGACCTGCTGCAGAAGGCGAGGAACGCCAACCCGCGCACGATCAACATGGTGGCGATAGGGGATGCGCTGCTCGAAGCGAAGCCGTCGATCCGCGCTCTGTACGTGTACAACCCGCCGATCCGCGCGCTCTACGTGTACAACTCCAACCCGGTCGCGGTCGCGCCCGATTCGGCGAAGGTGGTGAGGGGTTTTTCCCGGGAGGACCTCTTCACCGTGGTGCACGAGCAATTCCTCACCGACACCTGCGACTACGCCGACATCGTCCTGCCGGCGACCACGCAGCTCGAGCACCACGACGTTCACACCGCCTACGGGCACCTCTATGTCGTCGCGAACAGCCCCGCGATCGCGCCGCTGGGCGAGTCCCTCCCGAACAGCGAAGCGTTCAGGCGCCTCGCCGCGCGCATGGGCTTCGCCGAGGAGTGCTTCAGCGACTCCGACGAGGACATCTGCCGCCAGGCGCTGGAATCGTCGGACCCGCGCATGCAGGGAATCGATTGGGATTCGCTCAAGGAGAAGGGGTGGCAGCGGTTGAACGTGCCGGGGCGCTTCGCCCCATTCGCGCAAGGCAAGTTCGGAACGCCCTCGGGGAAGTGCGAGTTCTACAGCGAAACGGCAAAGGGCATGGGCATGGATCCGCTCCCCACCTACATCGCCCCGCGCGAGTCGGCGCAGTCGAACCCGGCGCTCGCGGGCAGGTACCCGCTCGCGATCATCTCCCCGCCGAACCGGCACTTCCTCAATTCGTCCTTCGCCAACATGCCCTTCGCGATCGCCGAGGCCGGGGAGCCCAGCCTCGAAATCCATCCCAGGGACGCCGTCGCCCGGGGGATCGCGAACGGCGACGCCGTGCGCGTCTTCAACGACCGCGGCTCGCTCACCGCGAGGGCGCGCGTCAGCGACAAGGCGCGGGAGGGAGTCGTGGTGGCGCTCTCGGTGTGGTGGAGAAAGCTCACAGCCGATGGCCGCAACGCGAACGACCTGACCTCGCAAGCGCTCACCGACATCGGCAGGGGCGCGACGTTCTACGACTGCCTGGTCGACGTTGCGCGAATCCCATAGAGGAAGGCCGGGAGATGGCGTCGGCGCCGCAGATCAAGCCCGGAATCAGGGATGCCTTGATCGTCGTCGACGTGCAGAACGACTTTTGCCCCGGCGGCCGGCTCGCGGTGCAGAAAGGCGACGAGGTGGTGCCGCTCGTGAATGCGTTCGCCAAGCGCTTCGAGAACGTCGTCCTGACGCAGGACTGGCATCCTCCGGGCCATCGATCATTCGCAACCTCACACCCGGGCAGGAAGCCCTTCGATTCGGTGAAGCTCGCCTACGGCGAGCAGGTGCTCTGGCCCGACCACTGCGTGCAGGGGAGCGACGGCGCGGCCCTGCACAAGGACCTTTGCGTTCCCCACGCGCAGCTCGTCCTGCGCAAGGGCCATCACCGCGACGTGGACAGCTATTCCGCTTTCCTCGAGGCCGACCGCAAGACCCGCACCGGGCTCGAGGGATACCTCGAGGAGCGCGGCATCAAGCGCGTGTTCGTCTGCGGGCTCGCGACCGACTTTTGCGTGGCGTGGACGGCGCTCGACGCCCGCAAGCTCGGTTTTGCCGCGCTTGTCGTCGAGGACGCCTGCCGCGCGATCGACATGCAAGGCTCGCTTGCCGCGGCGTGGGAAAAGATGAAGAAGGCCGGCGTGAAGCGCATCCCGTCCGGGGATATTGTTTAGGGGGTCTTATGGCGATCCAGGGAATGAATCACTTCAACGTGCTCACCGACAAGCTCGCCGCGACGCGCTCTTTCTACATCGGGGTTCTCGGCTTCACCGAGGGACCGCGGCCTCCCCTCGGTTTCGGCGGCGCGTGGCTGTACGCGGGCGGCCAGCCCGTCCTGCATGTTTCCGAGGGAAAGCTGCCCGCGGACCCGGCCGGGGTGCTGGACCACCTCGCGTTCAGCGCCACCGACCTCAAGGGCACGGTGGCGAAGCTGAAGGCGAACGGAATAGAGTTCACGCTGCGCCGGCAGGTGGGCGTCGGAACGTGGCAGATTTTTTGTCACGATCCCTGCGGCGCCAAGGTGGAGCTCGATTTCTCGCCCGAGGAGTCCGCACCCGCGGACGCGTGAGCTTAGGATCCGATTCGGAGGAAAAAAGTGATGGATGAGCAGCGCAGAAGCTTCTTGAAAAAAACCGGCGCGGCGGGCGTCGTCGCGCTCGCCGCGGGCGCGTCGGCGCCGGAATCCGCGCTCGCGCAGGGCGCCGGGCCGGGCGCGAGCCCGGGCTCGCCCGCGGCGCCGAGGAGGATGACCTTCGTCACCCTGCACAGCGGCGACGCCTACAGCTTGGGCGTGAAGACCGACCTGGGGATACTCGACGTCGCCAAGACGGCAAAATTCTTCGTCCGCAGCCCCGCGCCGACCACGATCGACGATCTCATCCGCCGCGGCGACCGCGGACTCACCGAGCTCGTCAAGGTGGCGCTCGCGCGCAGGACCCCGGAGTTTTTCGTCGCCGAAGACCGCGCCGAGTTCGGACCGTGCGTAACCAACCCGGAGAAGATACTCTGCGTCGGCGTGAACTACGCGAAGCACGCGCGCGAGATGGGCGCAACGCCGCCCAAGCAGCCGGTCTTCTTCAACAAGTTCAACAATGCGCTCAACGCCCATCAGGGCACGGTGCGCGTGTCGGCGGTGCCCGCCGAGCGCTTCGACTACGAATCCGAGCTGGTGATCGTGATGGGAAGGAAGGCCCGCAACGTGAGCGAAGCCGAGGCGCTCTCCTACGTGTTCGGCTACTGCATCGGCCACGACTTCACCGCGCGCGACCTGCAGTCGCGCTCGAGCCAGTGGATGATCGGCAAGACCTGCGACGGCTTCGGGCTGCTCGGACCCTACCTCGTGACCGCGGACCAGATTCCCGATCCGAACAACCTCAAGATAGAAGGCACGGTGAACGGAGAAGTGCGCCAGTCCTCGAACACGAGCGACATGGTGCACAACTGCGCGACGATCATCAGTTACGCCTCGACGCTGATGACGCTCCTGCCCGGCGACGTCATCTACACCGGCACTCCGGAGGGCGTGATCGCGGGCTATCCCAAGGAGAAGCAGCTGTGGCTGAAGCCCGGTGACAGGCTGACCACGACGATCGAGAAGCTGGGAACGCTGCGGTTCGCCCTCGCCTGAATTTTTTTCGACGACCGACAAAAGGAGGAAACAAGCATGAAGAAACTGACGATAGCGGCGGCCTTCGCCGCCGCCCTGGGGACCGGAATCGGCGTGCTCAATGCGCAGCAGCCCGGCTTCACGCGCACCGTCCTGCAGGACCAGGACCTCACGGCCCAGGGCCGGCACGCGGTCGTGGCCCGCGCGGAATTCGTTCCCGGCGGGCAAGCCGGACGGCACACGCATCCCGGCGAGGAACTCGGCTACGTCGTGGCGGGCACGCTGCAGCTCCTCGTGGACGGCCAGCCGCCGAAGACGCTCAAGGCGGGCGAGGTGTTCTTCGTCCCTGCCGGCGTGGTCCACGACGGCAAGAACGTCGGCAAGGGCAAGGCGGTCGTGCTCGCGACTTACGTCGTCGAGAAAGGCAAGCCGGTCGCGACAGCGATCAAGTGACCCCCGGACGCTCAGAGGCAGCGTGCGCCGTGCGCACGCCGGTTTCGTTCGTGCCGCTGCGCGCTCACGCCGAGCGCCGCGGCTGACCGATGGCGGCGCTCGCCCCCGACCCCGTCGCGTTCCGCGCGCTCGAGCACGCGGGCTGGCAGGGCGCCGCCCGCCACTACGACGACGCCTTCGGAAGCCTCACGCGCCAGGCGGTCGATCCCCTGCTCGACTCGGCGGGAGTGCGTTCGGGCGCGCGTACCCTCGACGTGGCGAGCGGCCCGGGCTACGCGGCGGCGGCCGCCGCGGCCCGCGGGGCGCGCGTCGCGGCCCTGGATTTTTCCTCCGCGATGGTGGAGCTCGCGCGCTCGCAGAATCCGGAAATAGAATTCCGCGAAGGCGACGCCGAGGCGCTGCCGTTTCCGGAAGGCAGCTTCGACGCGCTGGTGATGAACTTCGGCATGCTGCATCTCGCTCAGCCGGAACGCGCCGTGGCCGAGGCCTTCCGCGTTCTGCGCGCGGGAGGCAGATTCGCCTTCACGGTGTGGGCGAAACCGGAGGAGGCGGTGGGTTTCGGCATCATCCTCGATGCGATCCGCAAGCACGGCAATCCCGATGTGCCGCTGCCGCCGGGGCCGCCGTTCTTCCGCTTCAGCGACGCGAGCGAGTGCGACAAGGTCCTGAAGATCGCAGGCTTCAGGAACGTGGACGTGCGAAAGGTCCCGCAGGTCTGGCGCTTCAGCGCGTCGGGCCTCTTGTTCGAGGCGTTCCTCGCAGGCTCGGTCAGGACGCAGGCTTTGCTGCACGCCCAGTCCGCTCTAGCGCTCGCCGCGATCTGCGACGCAGTCGGCAGGATCGCCGGCGAATACG
>VBDE01000235.1 GCA_005883665.1 Betaproteobacteria bacterium | reverse complement strand
CTCGCGCTGCGCCTGGGCTTCGGCCTCGCGTTTTGCTCGCGCTTCGGCATCACGCTGCGCCTTCGCTTCGGCGTCGCGTTTCGCTTGCGCCTCGGCCTTTGCCGCTTCAGCAGCATCGCGCCTCGCCCTTGCTTCCGCCTCGAGCTTCTGAGTGGTCGACTGCTGGCTCGGCTTCATTACAACGAAATAAGTGACGGCACCGGCAGCGACGAGCACCCCAAGTACCGCCGGCACGAGCAGCGAGCGCCTCTTCTCGGCGCGCGCGGGTTCCGGCGACGGCGCATCTGCGAGCTTGATGGTCTTGTCGATCGCCGGTCCCGCGCGCTCCTCGGCTTCGGCGCGTGGGACACTCCTCTGAAGCCGCGTCCTGTCGGCTCCCGCCAGGGTGCGGGTGCCGCTGTCGTCGGCGGGTAAGCCGCTCCGCAGCTTGGCGGCCTTGCGTGCCGCAAGCGACGCATAAACCCCTTGCGGAAACTGCCGCACGTAGAGCTCGAAGTCGTTCGGGTCGTCGCTGTCCTTGATCGAGCGCCAGAACTCCAGCTCCATTTCCCCTGATCTCAGCGCCTCCGGAGCATGGGTGGCGTGCGGGACGCGGGGCTCGCGCGCGACCACGACGGTGGGTTCGGCCTCCGGTATCGCGGGCTTGCCTTCCGCGGCGCGCCTGAGCGCGTGCGCGAATTCGCGCGCGGTCGCAAAGCGCTGGTCGGGATTCTTCGCCAGCGCCTTGGCCACCACCCGGTCGAACTCCGCCGACAGCGCCACGTTGATCGACGACGGCATCGGGGGATCGTCCTGGATGATCTTCTTCGCGACCGTCCAGGCGCCCTCCCCCGTAAACGGCTTCTGGCCGGTCAAGAACTGGTACAGGATGATGCCCGCCGAAAAAATATCGGTGCGCCGGTCGATGCGTTGCCCCTGAATTTGCTCGGGCGACATGTAGGCGGGCGTCCCGACCATCGTGCCGGCCTGCGTGCGCTCCGCGCTGGTGCGGTCGGCATCGGTGACGCGCGCCACGCCGAAATCGGTCAGCTTGGTCCGGCCCTGGCTGTCGAGCATCACGTTGGCGGGCTTGATGTCGCGGTGGACGACTCCCGCTTCGTGCGCAAAGTCGAGCGCATCCAGCAGCTCGCACATGATGCGCACGCATTCCTTCCGGTCGAACAGCTGGCCCGTGGTGAGGGTGGACTTCAGCTCGTTGCCGCGGATGAACTCCATGACGAGGTAGGCGACGTCGCCTTCCTCGCCGAAGTCGTAGACCTGGACGATGTTCGGGTGATTGAGCCGGGCCACGGCGTGCGCCTCACGCACGAACCGCATCGAGAAATCCTTGGCGGTCTCCTCGTCGAGCTGGCTAATCAGAATGGTTTTGATCGCGACCCTGCGGTGAAGCTTGGGATCGAGCGCCTCGTAGACGATCCATGCTTCAAAGCAAGCCTATGCGCTCGCGTGCGCGCGCGGGGTGAGCGCTCAAAACTGCTCCTCCGGCAACGCCATCACTCCCGCCGCGCCGTGCACGATCGTGTTTCGCAGCGCCGGCGCCTGAGTCAGCACGTGATCGGCGTAGAAGCGCGCGGTCTTGATTTTCGCCTCGTAGAAGGACTTGTCGCCCTTGCCTTCCGAGAGCCGCTGCTTGGCGACGAGCGCGGCGCGCGCCATTTGCCAGCCGCCGCAGACGATGCCCATGAGTTTCAGGAAGGGGACGGCACCCGCGTGTGCCGCCTTGATGTCGTTGCCGTAGGTGATGACCATCCAGGAGACGCAGTCCTCGGCCGCGGTCAGCGCCGCGGAAAAAGCCTCGCGGGTCGCCGCCATGTCCTCCCCCGCGGCTTTGCTGAGATCAGCCTCGACTGCGCGCATCACCGTGATCACCTCCTTCGCGGTCGCGCCGCCTTCGCGCGCGATCTTGCGGCCGATGAGATCGTTCGCCTGGATGCCGGTCGTGCCTTCGTAGATCGTCGTGATCCTCGCGTCGCGCAAGTGCTGGGCCGCTCCGGTCTCCTCGATAAAGCCCATGCCGCCGTGCACCTGGATGCCCGTGGACGCCACCTCGATGCCGGTCTCGGTGAACCAGCCCTTCACGATCGGGATCATGAGATCGACGAAAGCCTGGTTGCGCGCGCGCTCGTCCTTGTCCGGGTGCCTCAGCGACTTGTCCACCGCCGCCGCGACGACATAGCCCAGCGCGCGCATCGCCTCGGTCTGCGACTTCATGCTCATCAGCATGCGACGCACGTCGGGATGGTGGATGATGGTCACCGCCTTGCCGCCGCCCGCGACGTCGCGGCTTTGGACGCGCTCTTTTGCGTACGCAAGCGCCTGCTGGTAGGCGCGCTCGGAGATCGCGAGGCCTTCCATGCCCACTGCGAATCGCGCGAGATTCATCATGATGAACATGTATTCGAGGCCGCGGTTCTCCTCGCCGACCAGGTAGCCGACCGCGTTTTCGTATACGAGGACGGCAGTCGGGCTCGCGTGGATGCCGAGCTTGTGCTCTATCGAGGCGCACTGCACCCCGTTTCTGTGCCCCAGCGAGCCGTCGGCGTTCACCAGGAACTTTGGCACGAGGAACATCGAGATGCCGCGCACGCCCTCGGGCGCGCCCTCGACGCGCGCGAGCACAAGGTGGACGATGTTCTCCGCCAGATCGTGCTCGCCGTAAGTGATGAAGATTTTCTGCCCCGAGACGCGGTAATGATCTCCTTCGCTGACCGCGCGGGTCCGCACCAGTCCGAGATCGGAGCCCGCCTGCGGCTCGGTGAGGTTCATGGTGCCGGTCCAGCTGCCCGCGATCATCTTCGGCAGGTATTGCTTTTTTTGTTCCTCGGTGCCGCGCAGGATCAATGCCTCGACCGCGCCGGCAGTGAGCATCGTGACAAGCGAGAAAGAGAGGTTGGCCGACTTCCACATCTCGACGACGGGCGTCGAGACGATCTTCGGCAGCCCCTGCCCGCCGTGCTCGGCGGGCGCCTGCAGCGCGTTCCAGCCCGCCTCGACGAACTGCCGGTACGCCTCCTTGAAGCCCTTGGGAGTGGTGACGCTGCCCTTGTCCCACTTCGAGCCCTCCTTGTCGGCGGGCTTGTTGAGCGGGGAGAGGACGCCGCTTGCGAACTTCGCGCTCTCCTCGAGAATCTGGTCGACGAGCTCGGCGTTGATCTCCTCGCAGCCGGGCAGCTTCGCGATCTCGGCCAGTCCGGCCAATTCCTGCAGCACGAAGTGCATGTCGCGCAGCGGTGCTTTGTATTCGCTCATAGGTGCCTCTGCAAAGCCGTTTATCCCAGCTCTTTCACCAATTCCGGAACGATTTGGAACAGGTCCCCGACGATTCCGTAGTCCGCCACCTGGAATATCGGCGCTTCCTCGTCCTTGTTGATGGCGACGATGACGCGGCTGTCCTTCATGCCCGCGAGGTGCTGGATCGCGCCGGAGATGCCCACGGCGATGTAGAGGTCCGGCGCGACGATCTTGCCGGTCTGCCCGACCTGCCAATCGTTCGGCACGAATCCCGCATCCACCGCCGCGCGCGAAGCCCCCATCGCCGCACCCAGCTTGTCGGCGAGCGGTTCGAGGACCTTGAAGTTGTCCCCCGAGCCCATGCCGCGTCCTCCGGAAACCACCACGCGCGCGGAAGTCAGCTCGGGCCGCTCGGACTTGGTGAGCGCGCGGCCGACGAGCGAGGACAGGCCCGCATCCGCGCCCGCCGGCAGGGTTTCGACCGCGGCCGAGCCGCCGTTTGCGGAAACAGCGTCGAAACCCGTCGTTCGCACGGTGATGATCTTGATCTTGTCCTTCGATTGCACGGTCGCAAGAGCATTGCCGGCATAGATCGGGCGAACGAAAGTGTCCGCGCTCACGACCGAGACGATGTCGGAGATCTGCGCGACATCGAGCAGCGCCGCGAGGCGCGGCGCGAGATTCTTGCCGAAGGAATTCGCGGGCAGAAGGACGTGCGTGTAGGCTCCGGAAAGATCCACCACCAGCGGCGCAAGGTTCTCCGCAAGCGGGTCCTTGTAGTGCGGTGCGTCAGCCACCAGGACTCTCTTGACGCCCGGGATCGCCGCGGCGGCCTTGGCTGCCGCGCCGCAGCTCGAGCCGGCGACAAGGACGACGAGTTCGCCCCCGATCTTCGCCGCGGCGGCGACGGTATTGAGCGTCGCCGATTTGACCGACTGGTTGTCATGCTCGGCGACGACGAGCACGCTCATGCAATCACCTTCGCCTCGTTACGGAGCTTCGCGACCAGCGTCCTCGCGTCGTGCACCCTGGCCCCCGCCTTGCGCTTGGGCGGCTCCTCCACTTTCAAGGTCTTGAGCCGCGGGGCGACGTCCACGCCGAGCGCGTCTGGCTTCAGCACTTCCATGTGTTTCTTTTTCGCCTTCATGATGTTGGGGAGCGTGACATAGCGCGGCTCGTTCAGGCGCAGGTCGGTCGTCACCACGGCGGGCATCGTGATCGAGATTGTTTCGAGTCCTCCGTCCACCTCGCGCGTCACCTCGGCCTCGCCGTCCGAAATTTTTACCTTCGAAGCGAAGGTTCCCTGTGACCAACCGAGCAGCGCCGCGAGCATCTGGCCCGTTTGGTTGCAGTCGTCGTCGATTGCCTGCTTGCCGAGGATGACGAGCTGCGGTCTTTCCTTCTGCACGATCGCACGCACGAGCTTGGCCACCGCGAGCGGCTGCAGCTCCACCTCGGTTTCGACGAGGATCGCCCGGTCGGCGCCGAGTGCGAGCGCAGTACGCAATGTTTCCTGGCAAGCCTGCACTCCGCACGATACCACGACGATCTCGGTCGCGATCCCGGCTTCCTTCAAGCGTATTGCTTCCTCGACCGCGATCTCGTCGAAGGGATTCATCGACATCTTGACGTTGGCCGTTTCGACGCCCGAGCCGTCGGCCCTGACGCGGACCTTGACGTTGAAATCGACGACGCGCTTGACGGCAACCAGAATTTTCATTCACCGCTTCTTGCGAAAAATACAGGCGGATTATAAGCCATGGCGCATACCGCCCCGGCTCTCCGTGCTGCCGATATAATCCGCCGGTCCCCGATCGCTCCGGCCATGCCGCGCCCGCTCTCTCACATTCGAGTCCTCGATCTCTCCCGCGTTCTCGCCGGGCCCTGGGCATCGCAGAACCTTGCCGACCTCGGCGCGGAGGTCATCAAAGTGGAGCGGCCGGGCTCGGGCGACGACACGCGCAGCTGGGGTCCGCCTTTCCTCAAGGACAGGGACGGAAAGGAAACGCGCGAGGCCGCCTATTTCCTCTCGGTCAACCGCGGCAAGAAATCGGTGACGCTCGACATCTCGAGACCCGAGGGCCAGCGCATCGCGCGCGCACTCGCCCTGAAATCCGACGTGGTGATCGAAAACTACAAAGTCGGCGGGCTGGCCAAGTACGGGCTCGCGTACGAGGACCTGAAAAAGATCCATCCGAAGATTGTGTATTGCTCGGTGACCGGGTTCGGCCAGACCGGCCCGTATGCGCAGCGCCCTGGCTACGACTTCATTTTCCAGGGCATGGGCGGCCTCATGAGCATCACCGGAGAACGCGACGACCTCCCAGGGGGCGGCCCGCAGAAAGTGGGCATCGCCATTACCGATGTCCTCACGGGGATGTACGCCGCGCTGGCGATCACCGCGGCGATCGCGCATCGCGAGCGCGCCGGCGAAGGGCAGTACATCGACGTGGCGCTGCTCGACACCATCGTCGCCTTCGGGGCGAATCAGATCTTCAACTACTTCACCTCGGGCAAAGTGCCCGGGCGCTACGGCAACGCGCACGCCAACCTGCTTCCGTACGAGGTGTTCCCGACCGCCGACGGCCACGTGATTCTCGCCGTTGGAAACGACGCCCAGTGGACGAGCTTCTGCAAGGCCGCGGAACGTCCCGAGCTCGCGTACGACGCGCGCTTCCTCACCATGCCCGACCGCATCCGCAACCGCAGCGGGCTGATCCCGCTTGTCCGCGAAATCATGAAGCGGCGCGCGAGCAAGGACTGGATCGAACGGCTCGAAGCGGCCAGCGTGCCCTGCGGCCCGATCAACAACTACCGCGAGGTCTTCGAGAATCCGCAGGTGCGGCACCGCGGGCTGAAGATCGAAATGCCGCACCCGCTCTCGGGGACGCTGCCCGGAATCGCCAGCCCGATGCGATTTTCGGAAACGCCGGTCGAATACACAGTCCCGCCGCCACGGCTCGGCGAGCATACGCGTGAGGTGCTGGGCTCTCTCCTGGGACTCGGCAACGGCGAACTCGACCGGCTGGCGGCCCAGAAAATCATCTGACAGGTCGGCACGAAAAGTCGGGCCGCCGGTATTGCCGTGATTGATCGACGACAAGGGAGCAGAATGGCGTCTTGCCCAATAGTACGCCCCGTTGAATTTCCGGTAGCGCCATGGCCGATACCCTCGATGAATGGATAGGCAGGCAGCAGCAGGCAAGCGACGAAGTGTCGCTCGCCGCAATCAAGCGCCTGGCCGCCCTGCTCGATGTCCCGCTCAGGCCGTACCGGCGCGGTGACGCGATCCCCAAAGGCTGGTACGTCGTCCTGTTCACCCCGGAGGAGCGGCAGTCCCAGCTCGGGCCCGACGGCCATCCCCACAAGGGGCAGTTCATTCCGCCCGTCCCCCTGCCCAGACGCATGTTCGCGGGCAGGCGCGTGGAGTTCCACGACGTGCTGCGCATCGGCGACGAAGTCAAGCGGCTCTCGCGCATCGCGCGCATCGAGCCCAAGCAGGGACGCTCCGGCAAGATGTGCTTCGTGACCGTGCGCCACGAAATATCCGGGCCGCGGGGGCTTGCCGTGGTCGAGGAGCACGACATCGTCTATCGCGACGAGCCGAAGCCGCGCGCGCCGAAACCGGAGGCGGCGCCCGCGCCCGGCGCCGACTCGGCCCAATGGACGCGCTCGATCGTCCCGGACAGCGTCCTGCTGTTTCGCTATTCCGCGGTGACGTTCAATTCTCACCGCATCCACTACGACGCCGATTACGTGCGCGACAAGGAAGGCTACCCGGACCTGGTCATGAACGGCGGCCTGATGACGCTGCTGTTGTGGGAGCTCGCGACGTCGAAAAGCGGCAGGGAGCTGAGATCGTCTTCGTCCAGAAACGTCAAGGCGCTCTTCGTCAACCGGCCGATCACCGTCTGCGGCAAGCTGCTCGCGGCCGAAAACAAGGCGCGCATGTGGGCGCTGGATGCCGAGGGCGATCTCGCGATCGAGGCCGAGCTGGAGTTTGAGCCCAGATGAGCGGCGGGCCGCTGCAGGGAATCCGGGTCCTCGATCTGACTTCGGTGGTCATGGGCCCGGTGGCGACGCAATTCTTCGCCGACTACGGGGCGGACGTCGTCAAGATCGAACCGCCCGAGGGCGATCTGCTGCGCACGCTGGGAGGGAAGTCGGTCACGCCGAAGATGGCCCCCAAGTTCCTTCACATGAACCGCAACAAACGCTCGGTCGTGCTCGACCTGAAGCAGCCCGCAGCGCGCGGGGCGTTGAAGCGCCTGTGCACCGGCGCCGACGTGCTGGTCGTCAACATGCGCGCCGCCGCGCTGAAGCGGCTCGGGCTCGGCTACGACGAGCTTCGCGCGGCGAACGGGAAGCTCGTGTACTGCAGCCTCGTGGGCTTCGGCCAGTCCGGGCGCTACGCGGCGAAGCCCGCCTACGACACCATCATCCAGGGCTCGGCCGGGGTCGCGGCCTGCCACGCGCGCTCAACGGGCACGCCGCGCTACACGCCGATGGTCATGGCCGACCACATCGTCGGGCTGATCGCGGTTCAGATGGTCCTGCTCGCCCTGTATCAACGCAAGAGCAGCGGCGCGGGCCAGCACATCGAGGTTCCCATGTTCGAGAACATGGCGGCATTCGTCATGTCCGAGCATATGTACCTGCGCACCTTCGATCCGCCGCTCGGGGCGACCGGCGATCCGCGCGTACTCGAGCCGGAAGCGCGCCCGCTGCCGACCGCGGACGGCTTCATCTGCGTGTCGGCCAACACCGACAAGCAGGCCTTTGCGTTCTTCGACGCGGTGGGCCGGCCCGAGCTGAAGGCCGATCGGCGCTTCGAATCGGTGGCCGCGCGGTTCGAGAACGTCAGGGACTATTTCGAAGTCCGTGCGCAGTCGCTGCGCTCGAAGACCACGGGGGAGTGGCTGGAACTGCTCGAGCGCGCGGACGTGCCTTGCATGCCTTACCACACTTTCGAGTCCCTGCTCGATGATCCGCACCTGCGCGAGGTCGGAATGTTCGAGCGAGTCGTGCACCCGACCGAAGGCGCTATCTGGAACATCGCCCTGCCCAACAGGCTCGCTTCCGGTGCAAGAAGCGATTATCTGCCTGCACCGAAGCTCGGTGAGCATACGCGCGAGGTGCTGAGCGAGGCGGGCCTGAGCGAGAAAGAGATTGAAGACCTGGCGGCCGGGTCCCCGCCCGCCGGAAAGACTTCCAGGGAGGCCCGCTGATGCGGTTCTTGTACCGTCCGTGCGTTGCCGCATTGTGTCTTGCCGTGCTCGCGGCGGCGGGCAACACGTTCGCGCAGAATTATCCGGCCAAACCCGTCCGCATGATCGTTCCGTTCCCGCCGGGCGGCTCGAACGATATCCTCGGACGCACGCTCGCGCTGAAGCTCGCCGAAACGCTGAAGCAGCAAGTCATCGTCGAGAACCGCGGCGGCGCGGGCGGCTCGATCGGCGCGGAGGCCGCCGCAAAATCGCCCGCCGACGGCTACACCATTCTCATCGGGCACGTCGGCACGCTCGCGGTCAACGCCGGCCTTTACCCTAAGCTCGGCTATGACCCGGTCCGGAGCTTTGCGCCGATAACGCTCATAGCGAATGTGCCGAATGTCCTCGTCGTGCACCCTTCCGTGCCCGCGAACACTGCCGCGGAACTCGTCGCCCACGCGCGCGCAAACCCCGGGAAGCTCTATTACAGCTCGGCAGGAAACGGCAGCGCGGCCCACGTCACCATGGAGTATTTCAAGCTCCAGACTCAAGCCGACATCGTTCACGTGCCCTACAAGGGCACCGGCCCTTCGGTCACCGACCTGATCGCCGGCCAGGTTTCGATGACGATTACTGGCATCCCGCCGGTGATCTCCCACATCCGCGCGGGAAAGCTTCGCGCGCTGGGCGTGTCCAGCCTGCAGCGCGTCGACGCGTTGCCGCAGACTCCAACGATCTCCGAATCGGGGGTCAAGGGGTTCGACGCGGTGCAGTGGTACGGTATCGTCGCTCCGGCGGGAACACCGCGCGCGATCGTGATGAAGCTGAACGCGGACATCCGGGGAATCATGCAGTCGCCGCAAATGCGCGAGCGCCTCAATACCGAGGGCGCGATCGCGACGACGAGCACGCCGGAGGAATTCGCCGCGCACATCCGCTCGGAGATCGCGCGCTGGGGCGCCGTCATCAAGAGAGCCGGCATCCAGGCCGAATGACCGGCCAGAATCGACATGCCGCTTAGAGAGCGGGAGAAGCCTGATTCCTACAGCGGCTTCCTGATCAGCCTTCCCAGCTCGCCGATCACTCCGCGCCGGAAGCTGAGCACGCAGATCACGAAGATCGCGCCCTGCACGACCGTCACCCAGGAGCCGATCTGCGCGAGGTAGTTCTCCATCGAGATGATGATCAACGCTCCCACCACGGGCCCGAACACGGTTCCCAGCCCCCCGAGCAGCACCATCAGCACTACCTCGCCCGACATGGTCCAGTGCACGTCGGTGAGCGAAGCGAGCTCGAACACCAGGACTTTGACGGCTCCGGCGAGGCCCGCGAGCGTCGCCGACAGCACGTAAGCGAGCAGCTTGTAGCGGTTGACGTCGTAGCCGAGCGAGAGCGCCCTGGCCTCGTTTTCGCGGATCGCTTTCAGCACCTGCCCGAACGGCGAATGCACCGCACGGTGGATGAGAAGAAATCCGCCGACGAACACCGCGAACACCAGCGAATACATCGCCCACACGCTGTCGAGGTCGAGCAGGCCGAAGAGCTTGCCGCGCGGCACCGCCTGGATGCCGTCCTCGCCGCCCGTAAAGGGCGCCTGCAGGTAGAAGAAATACATCATCTGCGCGAGCGCGAGCGTGATCATCGCGAAGTAGATGCCCTGCCGGCGGATCGCGAGCAGTCCCGTGACGAGGCCGAGCAGCGCCGAACACGCCGTGCCGAAGAGGATCGCGAACTCGGGCGGGAAGCCCCATGCCTTGGCGGCGTGCGCCGAGGCATACCCGGCCGTGCCGAGAAACATCGCGTGCCCGAAGGACAGGAGGCCCCCGTAGCCGATCAGGAGGTTGAAGGCGCAGGCGAACAGCGCGAAGCACATCACCTTCATGACGAACACGGGATACGCGACGAGCGG
>VBDE01000234.1 GCA_005883665.1 Betaproteobacteria bacterium | reverse complement strand
TCCGCACGCGATTGAGTTGAGCGCCGATTTTCTATCGTCGCAACGACTATAATTGCGCTGGGCGTCCTCCTCGCGGACGAAAAGACATGCATTCTGAGACGTTCTTCGACGAAGTCGCGAAAATTGCCCAATCGATCGACGCTGCGGGCGTCGAGAACCTGGCGACGGAGTTAGCCGCCCTGCGTCAGCGCGGCGGGCGGCTTTTCTTCCTCGGCGTGGGTGGGAGCGCGGCGAACTGCAGCCACGCGGTGAATGATTTTCGCAAACTCTGCGGTATCGAAGCCTATACGCCGGTGGACAATGTCGCCGAGCTCACCGCGCGCACGAATGACGAGGGCTGGGACACGGTGTTTGCGGCATGGCTAAAGACGAGCAGAGCGAACAAGAACGACGCCGTGTTCGTCTTCTCCGTGGGGGGCGGAAACGTGGAAAAGAACGTCAGCGCAAATATCGTCGCCGGGCTCAAGGAGGCGAAACAGCGCAGCATGAAGATATTCGGCGTGGTGGGACGCGACGGCGGCTACACGAAACAGGTCGGCGATTGCGTCGTAGTGGTTCCGACGGTCGAGGCCTCGCGCGTTACTCCGCATACCGAAGCCTTCCAGGCGGTGGTCTGGCATTGCTTGGTGTCGCATCCGAAGCTGCAGCAGATCTCGACCAAGTGGTGAGTCGGAGGTACCGTGAGACGCGCCGTTTTTCTCGATCGTGATGGCGTCATCAACCAGTCGATAGTCCGGGACGGCAAACCCTATTCGCCGGAGTCGGTTGCGGAAATGAAAATCATGAAGGGTGTCCGTGACGCGCTCGCGTCATTGCGGAGCGCCGGGTTTCTGAACATCGTCGTCACGAACCAACCCGATGTCGCAAGCGGAAGGCTGAAAATCGAGACCATCGAGGCCATGCACCGCCGCCTGAGAGATGAACTGGCTTTGGATGACATCAAGGTTTGCTGTCACGGCGATGCCGATGGCTGCGGGTGCCGCAAGCCGAAGCCCGGAATGCTCCTGCAGGCCGCCGGCGAATTCGGCGTCGACCTAGGGCAAAGTTTCATGGTCGGGGACCGGTGGCGGGACGTTGCCGCGGGCCAGGCTGCGGGGTGCGCGAATTTCTTCATTGACTATGGATACGACGAAAAGCGCCCCGATGCCCCCTATATAACGGTAAAATCACTCGCTGAGGCTAGTACCAGGATCCTCGGCAAGTCATAGGGAAAACAAGGACTAAGCCATGACGATAGCGCATCTGAAGGTGAAGTTGTTTGCCGACGGCGCCAATCTGGCCGGCATCAAGGAAATGGCGGCAAATCCCGCCATCAAAGGTTTCACGACCAATCCGACGCTCATGCGGAAAGCGGGTGTGTCCGACTACAAGGCGTTCGCGCTGCAAGCCCTCCAGGTCGTGGCCGGCCGCCCGATTTCATTCGAGGTCTTCGCCGACGACTTCGGCGAAATGGGGAAGCAGGCTCACGAAATCGCTTCCTGGGGCAGGAACATCTACGTCAAGATTCCCGTGACCAACACGAAGGGCGAGTTCAGCGGTCCGCTTATAGAGCGCCTCACCCGTGCCGGCATCCAGGTGAACGTGACGGCCTTGACGACGGTCGATCAGGTGAAACGCGTCGCCGATCGGTTCGCGCCCGAAACCCCAGCGATCATCTCCGTGTTCGCCGGGCGCATCGCCGATACCGGGCGCGACCCGGTCCCGATCATGGCCGAAGCGGTGAAGATAATGAAGAAAAAACCGAAATCCGAGCTGATCTGGGCAAGCCCCCGCGAGCTGCTCAACATCTTCCAGGCGGATGCCGTCGGCTGCCACATCATCACAGCGACAAACGATATCCTCAAGAAGCTGCCACTGATCGGAAAAGACCTGGACGCCTACTCGCTCGAGACCGTCGAAATGTTCCACAAGGACGCAAAGGCGGCGGGCTACAGCATCGCCACCCGCGAGGCGGCCTGAGTCCAAACGGACTTCTTCAATCAGCGGAAGCGTCATGTTCAAGAGCGTTCTAGTCACCGGCGGCGCAGGGTACGTCGGCAGCCTGCTGACCCCTCAACTGCTCGACTTGGGCTACAAGGTCACCGTGTACGACATCATGTACTTCGGGGAGGACTTCCTGCCGAAGAACAACCCGAACCTCAAGATAGTCAGGGGCGACATCCGGGACCTCAGGAAATTGTCGGATGCGCTCAAAGGCGTCGAGGCGGTGATCAATCTGGCATGCATCTCCAACGACGCGAGCTTCGAGCTTGACGAGAAGCTCTCTACGTCGATCAACCTCGACGCGTTCGAGCCCATGGTGATCGCGGCAAAGCAGGCGGGTGCGAAGCGCTTCATCTACGCCTCTTCCAGCTCGGTATACGGGGTGTCGGAGGCGCCCGACGTGACCGAGGAGCACCCGCTGGTCCCACTCACGCTCTATAACAAGTACAAGGGCCTGTGCGAGCCGCTTCTCTTCAAGCACCAGTCCCCAGGGTTCGTATGCGTAACGGTCCGGCCGGCGACGCTGTGCGGCTTCGCGCCGCGCCAGCGTTTGGATCTGTCGGTGAATATCCTGACCAACCACGCTATCAACAACGGGAAAATCACCGTATTCGGCGGGTCGCAGAAGCGTCCCAACCTGCACCTGCAGGACATGGTCGACCTGTACAAGCTTCTGCTGACCCTTCCCGATGGGAGGATCGCAGGACAGATCTTCAACGCCGGCTTCCAGAACATGTCTATCATGGAGATCGCTCAGACCGTGAAGCGCGTGGTGCGGGAAGTGTTCCCCGAGAAAGGCGAGATCCCGATCGTCACTACACCGACGGACGATATCCGCTCCTACCATGTGAACTCGGACAAGATACAGCGCGCGCTCGGCTTCAAGCCGAAGCACACGGTGGAAGACGCTGTGAGAGATCTGTGCGCCGCCTTCAAGGCGGGCAAGCTTCCGAACAGCATGGACGACACCTTCTACTTCAACGTCCGGCGCCTGAAATCCCTCAAGGCCGCATGACCGGCCGGCCGATCGCGGTCGTCACGGGCGGGGCGGGGTTCATCGGCAGCCACATGGTCGACGTGCTGGTCGAGCGCGGCTTCTCGGTGCGGGCCATCGACAACCTGGATGGCGGCCGGGAAGAAAATCTCGCACCCCACCGCAACAATCCAGATCTGGTCCTGGAGAAGCGAGATATTCGCGGCTGCTCGCCCGACGACCGCCTGTTCCGCGGCGCTCGCTACGTATTTCACTTCGCCGGGATCGGCGACATCGTGCCCTCCATCGAGCGCCCCCTCGAGTACATGTCGGCCAACGTTCAGGGCACGGCACACATGCTCGAGTGCGCGCGGCACGCGCGGGTGGAGAAATTCGTCTACGCCGCCTCCTCGTCCTGCTACGGCCTCGCCAGCGTACCGACACGCGAAGACCATCCGATCGAGCCGCGCTATCCTTACGCGCTCTCAAAATATCTGGGCGAGCAGGCGGCGTTCCACTGGCATCGCGTCTACAAGCTGCCGGTCAACTCGATCCGGATCTTCAACGCCTATGGCACGCGCTCGCGGACATCGGGCGCCTATGGCGCGGTATTCGGGGTTTTCTTACGCCAAAAGCTGGCCGGCCGGCCGTACACTGTCGTCGGCGACGGTTCGCAGACCCGCGATTTCACTTACGTGACGGACGTGGCCCACGCTTTTCTCGCAGCGGCACAAACTCCGCGGGTCGGTCGCGTGTACAACCTCGGCGCCGGCAAGCCGCAATCAGTCAACCGGCTGGTGGAGCTCCTGGGCGGCGAAAAGATCCGCATCCCGAAGCGTCCCGGCGAGCCCGACTGCACCTGGGCCGACATTTCGCGGATCACCTCGGAGCTCGATTGGCGCCCACAGGTGAGTTTCGAAGAAGGCGTGGGGAAAATTCTCGCCGATATCGACTACTGGCGCAGCGCGCCGCTCTGGGATCCGGACTCGATCGACAAAGCGACAAAGACCTGGTTCCAGTATCTGAGCCCGGAGCGCTGATGGTGTTGCCATCGCTCACTGAGAAATACCGGCACAAGATCAAGACCGCCGACGAGCTGAAGAGGATCATCGGCCCGCGTCCGCGCGCGAAGAAGGTCATCATGTGCCATGGCGTGTTCGACGTGGTCCACCCGGGCCACTTGCGTCACCTGCTGTATGCAAAGAGCAAGGCCGACGTGCTCGTAATCAGCATCACCGCCGACATACATATCAGCAAGGGGCAATACCGTCCCCATGTTCCACAGGACCTGCGGGCGCTCAATCTCGCTGCATTCGAAATCGTCGATTTCGTGCTTATCGACAGGAACGCAACACCCATTCAGAACATCGCGCTGCTGCAGCCGGATTTCTTCGCCAAGGGCTACGAATACACCGCCACCGGCGTTCCGCCTAAAACGCAGGAAGAGATCGTCGCTCTGCAGGAGTACGGGGGCGAGTTGATTTTCACTCCGGGCGATATCGTTTATTCCTCGACAAAGCTGATCGATCTGGCGCCGCCGTCGATCAGGAATGAAAAGCTGCTCACCTTCATGGAAGGCCAGGGGCTCACCTTCGATTCGCTGAGGTCGGCGCTCGAAAAGCTCGGCCGTTTTCGCGTCCATGTCGTGGGCGATACCATCGTCGACAGCCACACGCAAACCGCGATGATCGGCGGGCATGCTAAAACTCCGACGATGAGCGTGTTGTACGAGCGTCGCGACGACTACATCGGCGGGGCCGCCATCGTTGCCGAACATCTGCGCGCGGCAGGTGCGCAAGTCGTATTTTCCACGGTCCTCGGCAACGACGCTTTCAAGGACTTCGTTCTGGACGGGCTCAAAAGCCATGGTATAGACTGCCGCGCAATCATCGACCACACACGCCCAACGACCAGCAAGAACGCGATCGTCGCCGGGGGCTACCGCCTGCTCAAACTCGATACGCTGGACAACCGCTCGATTTCGGACGAGATCCTCGAGCGTCTTGCCGCAACGGTTCGAGCCGAAAAGAGCGATGCGGTCGTATTCAGCGACTTTCGCCACGGGATATTCAATCGCCGAACGATCCCCCAGCTAATATCGGCCATTCCGCAAGGGGTGTTCAAGGTTGCCGACAGCCAGGTCGCGAGCCGCTGGGGAAACATCACCGAATTCAAGGATTTTGACCTGATCACCCCGAACGAGCGGGAAGCGCGATTCGCCCTCGGCGACCAGGATTCCGGCGTGCGGCCGCTCGCCTCCGCGCTGTATGACAGCGCACGCTGCAAGACGCTCATCCTGAAGCTCGGCGAGCGCGGAGTGCTGACTTGTCGCAGCGCCGATCACGAGTCGCTCGATTCCTACATCGTGGTCGATTCCGCGACGCTGGGAAAACTCGCCACCGGGTCGGATTCCGTGGCCACGATACTCGGTTCCATCGCGGCGGCATGCGAATGCGAGCTCGACGGCAACGTCCCCGTTACGCCGGTCAACGTCATTCGCAAGATCGACGGCATCGAGCGCGAAGCCAACTACAACGAGCGCATTTCGAATTGAAGGTCATCGTCGTCGGTCTGGGGGTCCAGGGAACCAAGCGCCGCGCTGTGGCGAAGGACGAGTTTGTCGCTGCAGTCGATCCGGCAAATCCGGAAGCGCGGTACCGCAAGGTGCAGGACGTGCCCGCTGACCAGTACGACGCCGCGCTGGTATGCACCCCCGACCAGCCGAAGCTGGAGCTGCTCGAATATCTGCTCTCACGGGGCAAACACGTCCTGGTGGAAAAACCCTTGTGGGCGCCGCGCGACGAGGACATCGAGCACCTCGGAAGGCTTGCGCGCGACCACCAGGCCGTTTGCTACACCGCTTACAACCATCGTTTCGAGCCGCACTACCTGCGCATGCGCGAGGTCATTGCCTCCGGAGCGCTGGGGAAGCCGTACCACTGCAGAATGTTCTACGGAAACGGCACGGCCCGCCTGGTGCGCGAATCGGCGTGGCGCGACCAGGGGGCCGGCGTTCTGCCGGACCTGGGTTCGCATCTGCTCGATACCGCGGCTTTCTGGTTCGGCAATCTGGGCAGCGATTTTCAGGTGCATTTCGCCAGTTGCTTCGAGAACCGCGCCCCGGATCATCTGGTCGTGGGTTCCCGCTCCACGCGGCCACAGCTGCAACTGGAGATGACGCTGCTGTCCTGGCGCAATCACTTCACCTGCGACCTATTCGCCGAGCGCGGCTCCGCGCACATCCGGTCCCTGTGCAAATGGGGGCCGACCACGTTTACCCTGCGCACCCGAGTCCTGCCTTCGGGGAGGCCGCCCGAGGAAACGGTGACGCTCACGCAGGACGATCCGACCTGGTCTGCCGAGTACGCGCACTTCAAGTCGTTGTGCGCGCGTCCAGAGCCAAGCGATGTTTCGCGCGACCTCTGGATGCAGAAACTGTTGCGGGGACTCGGCGAACAAGCGAAGAAATTCACCAGAGCATGAGCGGCGTTCTGGTCGGCTTTGCAGGCATGACCCATCTCGGCGTGAATTCCGCCGCGGCGGCCCTCGCCCGCGGCTTCCGTGTGGTCGGCTACGACCCGGACCGCGAAGTGATCGAGGCTCTGCGGCGTGGCGACCCGCCGGCAGTCGAGCCCGGCCTGCCCGACGTGCTGCGCCGCCATGCCTCCCGGGCGAACTACACCGCGGACATCGCCGACCTGTCGCGCTGCGATCTCGTGTACATCGCCTCCGACGTTCCCACCGATGGCTCGGGCGCCAGCGATCTCGCGGGCATACGGCGGCTCATCGAAGGCGTGTCCGGGGCGTTGGCGCGCGGCGCGGTCGTGGTGGTGTTGTGCCAGGTGCCGCCCGGATTCACGCGGGCGCTGGCGCTGCCGGGCGAACGGCTTTTCTGCCAGGTCGAGACG
Source organism: Betaproteobacteria bacterium (assembly GCA_005883665.1). Lineage (GTDB taxonomy): Bacteria > Pseudomonadota > Gammaproteobacteria > Burkholderiales > SG8-39 > VBDM01. The sequence continues at coordinate 7,414 of VBDE01000234.1, read as the reverse complement.
CTCGTGTTCGGCGAGGCGGTCGAGCGGGCCATGCACCCGGAACGAATCATTCTCGGATGCGCGAACCCGTCCGCCACGCTCCCGGCGGCGCTGGAGGAGTTTCTCTCCGCCTTCGCGTGCCCGATTCTGCCGATGCGCTACGAGAGCGCCGAGCTCGCGAAGATCGCGATCAATTGCTGCCTCGTGTCGTCGATCAGCGTAGCCAATACGCTGGCCGAGCTGTGCGAATGCCTGGGCGCCGCTTGGTCCGAGATCGCGCCGGCGCTGAAACTGGACCGGCGTATCGGGCAGCATGCCTATCTCGCCCCGGGGCTCGGAATCGCCGGAGGCAACCTGGAACGCGACCTTGCGACAGTCTGCAAACTCGCCGACGCGCACGGCACCGACGCGGGCGTAGTGCGCGCCTGGATCGCCAACAGCCGGCACCGCCGGGACTGGGCTCTGCAAACGCTCCACGGAGCCGTCCTCTCGAAACTGGAGGACCCCGTGATCGCAGTGCTCGGGCTTGCCTACAAGCAGAACACCCACTCGACCAGGAACTCGGCGTCGCTTGCCCTTCTTGCGCACCTCGCGCCCTTCCGCGTGCGCATATTTGACCCCGTCGTGCCCGCAACGGCAATCCCGAACCCGCGCTGCCATGCGGCGAGCTCCGAGCTGGACGCCTGCGAAGGCGCGGATGCGCTCGCGATCATGACGCCCTGGCCGCAGTTCGGAACGCTCGATCCGGTGCAAGTCGCGCGCAAACTGCGCGGCAAACTCGTCCTCGATCCCTATGCGGTGCTGAACGCCGTGGCCTGCCGCGCGGCGGGACTCGAATACCATACGCTCGGGTTCAATCCTGACGGGATCCGAACGGAAAAGTGATCATTCACCAGAGCCCGGCAGCGCAAAAACCCGAGCGCGTGGTCCTGCTCGGCGCGCGGGGCTTCATTGGAGCGGCAATCCGCAAGGAACTGGACGCCCAACGCATCCCGAGACTCGCGCTGTCTTCCGCCGACCTGAACCTTGCCGAGGCTGCGGCTGCGGACGAGCTCGCGGCGGCGCTGAGAGCCACCGACGCCGTCGTCATGCTGGCGGCACTGACCCCCGATAAAGGGCGCGATATCCCCACGCTGATGAAAAATCTCGCCATGATGCAGAACACGTGTGCGGCGATCGCGAAAACCGGTTGTGCGCACATGGTGTATTTCAGCTCAGACGCGGTATACGACGGCGCGGTCAGCCGCGTCAGCGAGGACACGCCCACTTCGCCACAGGACCTGTACGGGGCCATGCACCATACCCGCGAGATCATGGCGCGCAGCCTCGCCGGGGTTCCGGTGCTGGTGCTGCGCCCGACGCTGATCTATGGACTGGACGATACGCACAACTCATACGGTCCCAACCGCTTTCGCCGCGCAGCGCAGAAAGGCGGCAAGATCACGCTGTTCGGCGGCGGCGAGGAGACGCGCGACCACATCCACGTGGACGACGTCGCCGCGCTCACCCTGCGCTGCCTGCTCCACCGCAGCACGGGAACCCTCAACGCCGCTACCGGAACCTCGCATTCCTTCCACGAGGTCGCCGAAGCCGTATCCAAACAGTTCGGTAAAACCGTCGAGATCGTCAAGACGCCGCGCGCCAATCCGATCACCCACCGGCACTATGACGTGGCCAATACCATCAAGGCGTTCCCGGACATCCGCTTCATCCCGCTCGAAGACGGCGTGGCCCGTGTGCATCGCGAGATGCTGGAGAAGAGCTGATGGCCGAAGTGGATCTGCTCAGGTCGTTGCCGCGTACCAAGCGCAACATCCAGAAGCGCGCCGAAGACAAGGATCCGTCCGTGATTGCGAAGTCGAAGGAGTTCGGCGAGGAGTACTGGGACGGGGAACGCAAATACGGCTACGGCGGCTACCGCTACGACGGCCGGTGGCGCCCGGTAGCGCGCGATATCATCGCGCACTTCAGCTTGAGAGCCGGCATGCGCGTGCTCGACGTAGGCTGCGGCAAAGGTTTCCTGGTTAAGGACCTGATGCTGGAGTGCCCGGGGCTGGAAGCGTTCGGCTTGGACATCTCGCGGTACGCGCTGATTCATTGCGAGAAGGAAGTCATCGGACGTCTGCATCTGGGCTCGGCGGAGAGCCTGCCGTTTCCCGACGGCTCTTTCGACTGTGTGCTCTCGATCAACACCATTCACAACTTGCACAGGCCGCGCGCGGTCATCGCGATGCGGGAAATCCAGCGCCTGAGCGGCGGACGGGCGTTCGTACAGGTGGACAGCTACCGAACCTCGGAGCAGAAGGAGATCGCCCTGAGCTGGATCCTGACTGCGGAGTTTCACGACTACCCGGAAGGCTGGCTGAAGCTCTACGCGGAAGCGGGCTACACTGGCGACTACTACTGGACCATTCTCGAATGACCGTGGGCAAGACCTACGCTATTCTCGGCGGCGGCGGATCGTTCGGCATCCACACCGCGTTTTACCTGCTGCGGCACGCCGCGCCGAAGCGGGTAATAAGCATCGGGCGGAATCCTCTGCGCCCTGAGCCCTTTTCGCTCGGCATCGAACGCGAGAAGAATTTCGAGTATCACGCGTACCATCTCACGTACGAAATCGATCTGTTGCCCGATTTGCTGGACAAGATTAAGCCCGAGGTGATGGTCAACTACGCAGCGCAGGGGGAAGGTGCCGTGTCGTGGAGGCACTCCTGGCGCTTTTTCGAGACCAACTCGATGGCGCTCGCGCGACTGTGCGAGGAACTGATGAAGCGAAGCTGGCTGGAGCGCTTCATCCAGATCGGCACCTCGGAAATGTACGGTTCGGTACTGCATGCGGCGAAAGAGGATGAGCCGATCAAGCCGACCAGCCCGTATGCCGCATCCAAGGTTGCGTTCGACATGTACTTGGAGTCGGTGCACAAGTTCCTGAAGTTCCCCATGAACGTGATCCGACCCTCCAACGCTTACTGCCCCGGACAACTCCTGCACCGCGTGATACCCAAGGCAATCCTGTGCGGCCTGACCGGCACCAAGTTGCCGCTCCAGGGCGGAGGAAAGGCGGAGAAATCCTACATCCACGCGCGCGATCTGGCGCGCGCGATCCACCTGGTCGCGGAGAAAGCGCCTCTCGGAAAAATCTACAATGCCGGTCCAGCCCAACCGACCAGCATCCGGCGCGTGGTCGAGCTGTGCGCGGAGGCCCTGGGAATGCCCTTCGAGCAACTGTGCGAAATGGCCCCCGACCGGCTCGGGCAGGATTCCCGCTACTGGCTCGATTCGAGCGCCATCAAGCACGATGTCGGCTGGGAGCCAGAAATCGGCTGGAAGGAAGGGCTGGGCGAGATGGTGGAGTGGGGCAGAAAATATCTCGACCAGCTGCGCGATTGGCCCACTGCCTACACGATGCGCGGCTGAAATATGCGTCCCGATGAGAAAAGGGTCTCGGAACGGTTTGACGTTGCCGCCGCGCGCCGGCGATGCATGCAGTATCGCCGCCGCATCCTGGACATTTCTCAGAAAGTAACCGCGCTGCATGCGGCGCCGGCTTTCTCCTGCGTCGAGATAACGGATGTCATCTACCGTGGGCTGATGCGTCCCGCGCCGGACGGAAAAGGCTTCAGCGACGCATTCCTAATGTCCAAGGGGCACGGCTGCATGACCCAATACGCCGTCCTCGAAGCTCTGGGCATTCTGGCGTCGGAGGAGCTTGACCGCTACTGCACGCCCCAGGGAATCCTTGGCGCCCATCCGGACCGCGGAAATCCCGGCATCGAAGCTTCAACCGGCTCGCTGGGTCACGGCATGGGCATCGCGGTGGGAATGGCGCACGCCGAAAAGATTCTCCGTTCCGGCAAACGAATATTCGCCGTGCTCTCGGATGGCGAACTCCAGGAAGGCTCTTCGTGGGAAGGCGCGATGATGGCGGCGAACCTGCACCTGGACAATCTGCTCGCCTTCGTCGACCTGAACGACATCGGCGGTCTGGAAAAGATGAGCCAATCGCACACCGCGTTTTATCCCTTGCGGGAGAAGTTTGAATCCTTCGGATGGGAATCGGCGGAGGTGAACGGCCACGATTGTGCCGCCATGCATCAAGCGGTCAATGCGCGCCGGGGCGGACGGCCGTACGCGCTGCTGTGCAAGACCGTCAAGGGACGCGGCGTCGAGTTCATGGAGCATGTTCCCATCTGGCATTACCGCTCGCCCAGCAAAGAGGAGTACGCGGCCGCCATCCGGGACCTCAGGGAGGTGAGCGCGTGAGGAACACCTTCGCGAAGACCTTCCTCGAGGCCGCGCAAAAGGATGCGCGCCTGTGCGTCGTGGTGGCGGACATCTCGCCTGCGGGCGCAATGGACCAGTTCCGGAAGGAATTCCCGGAGCGCTTCATCAATACCGGTGTCGCCGAGCAGATCATGATCGGCATGTGCGCGGGGATGTCCATGCGCGGCCTAAAGCCTTTCGCTTACACGATCGCCACCTTTGCCCTCTATCGACCCTTCGAGTTCATTCGGGACGACCTTTGCTACCAGGATCTGCCGGTGACCGTGGTGGGCATAGGCGGAGGAGTCACCTACTCGACGCTGGGGGGCACGCACCACGCCATGGAGGACGTCGCGATCGCCTCAGCGATACCCAACATGCGCGTCATCGCGCCATGCGATCCCGAAGAGACCCGCGCTGCCACACAGTGGTGCGTCGCTCAGGAGGAAGGCCCGGTATACCTCCGGCTGGGGAAGGCTGGCGAACCTCTCATCACGCAAAACGCCAAACCGTTCGCCTTCGGCAAGGTGCGGCTCCTGCGCGAGGGCCGCGATGTCTGCATACTCGGATACGGGCCGGTCCTCAAGCTCGGCATGGACGCCGCGGTGGCGCTCGAGAAACGCGGGATTTCCGTCGCAGTCGCCTCCGTGCATACGCTGAAGCCGCTCGATCGCGAAGGCATCGTCCCGCTATTGGCCAGTTTCCCGAAGGTCGTGGTGATGGAAGAGATGGTGCCGCATGGCGGACTCGGAAACACGGTCAAGGCGCTTGCCTGGGAGTCCGGAGCGCGCTGCCGGATCGATTGCCTTTCGCTCCAGGACGAGTTCATCCATTCCTACGGCAATCATGACGAGATTCTCCGGGCGCATGGAATCTCGTTCGATCGCGTCGTCCAACTAGTAAGCGCATAGCCCGCTCCGAAGGAAATGGGGAATTCGCCAGATCCGCAAGAAGAAACGGCTTTCGTCGAAAGCCGCGGATTTCGCCCGCAGCTTTTCGTCCCTGCCGGCGGACGATCGCCCCGTCCCCACGACGCGGTGGCCGCACTGCTCGTCCACGAAGACGGCAGCTACATCATGCAGCTGCGCGACAGCAAGCCGGAGATTTTTTACCCGGGGCACTGGGGTTGCTTCGGGGGGGCAGTCGATTCGGGTGAAACTGCCGAGGATGCCCTCAGGCGGGAACTACGCGAGGAGATTCAGTTCGATATGACGGGAGCGACCCGTTTCACTCGGTTCGACTTCGACTTCAGTCAGCTTGGATATTCCAAGGTCTATCGAGTCTACTTCGAAGTGAAAGTGTCTGACGCCGCGTTCACGCGATTCGTCCTGCGCGAGGGAGCGGACGTGCAGGCGTTTCGCGGAGACAGGCTCCTCGTGACGCGGCGAGTGACACCCTACGATGCTTTCGCCGTCTGGATGCACATGAGCCGACCGCAGTCCTTGTCGACCCCGTAGCTTAGTGGGTCCACTTCTTTGCTTCCAGGGATTATCCCGATCTCGCTCCTGATGCCCGACGTGTCGAACCGCGCGTCGACTGAGCGATGTCCTTAGTCAGGCGCAATATCATTGCCAACATCGCCGGCAGGGGATGGACGGCACTGCTGTCGCTGGCGGTAGTGCCGGTCTACATCCATTTCCTCGGCATCGAGGCCTTCGGGTTGATCGGGTTTTTCCTGTCCTTGATGGCGATGCTGTCGTTGCTCGACCTCGGGTTGGGCACCGCGCTCAACCGGCAGTTCGCGCGCTATTCAATGCAATCCGGCAAGGCACAGGAAATGCGTGATCTGCTGCGTACGCTGGAAATCATCTATTGGCTCATCGGCATCGCAATCGGCGTGGCGATTGCCGCCCTGGCGCCGGTGATCGCGGCCTACTGGTTAAAGCCGCAGCAACTGTCGGCCGAAACCGTTGCGCAGGCCCTGGCGATGATGGGGGTCGCCTTTGCGTGCCAGTGGCCACGCGCGCTCTACAGCGGCGGGCTGATGGGGCTCCAGAGGCAGGTTGCCTTCAACCTGCTATCCTCGATCACTGGCACCGCAAACAACGTCGGCGGCGTTCTGATCGTCTGGCTCGTTTCGCCCAGCATCCAGGCCTACATTGCATGGTTCATGGCGATCAGCCTCGCCGACACGCTCTTGACGGGGCTGCTGCTGTGGCAGTCCCTTCCCGATGCCTCCACGCGCCCCGCTTTCAGGGGCCATTTGCTCGCCGATATATGGCGATTTGCGGCGGGCATGACCGGAATCTCGGTCATGTCGGTCGTCCTGACCCAGCTCGACAAGATGATTCTCGTGAAAGTTCTGCCGCTGGATGCGTTCGGCTACTACAGCCTCGCCTCGCGGGTCGCGGGAGGGATTTCTTACGTGACGGGCCCTGTTTGCGCTGCCTTTTTCCCCCGCTTTTCGCAACTCGCGACGAAAAGCGATACGCAGGAGCTGACGCGCCTCTATCATCGCGGCTGTCAGTTGATGTCCGTGCTAATAGCACCTCCGGCCGTCGTTTTGACTCTATTCTCGTACGAGTTGCTGCTCGTATGGACACAGGATCGTTCGATCGCCGAAAACAGCCATCTGATGTTGAGCCTGCTGGTGGCCGGATCCGCGCTCAACGCCATAGCGAGTTTGCCGTACTCATTGCAGCTGGCGCACGGCTGGACGCAACTCGCCCTTGCGGTGAACACTGCTGCTGTATTACTGCTCGCACCGCTGATTTATTTCATGTCGATGAGATACGGTGGCGTCGGCGCCGCGCTTGTATGGGTGATTTTCAATGCCCTCTTTGCTTTCGTCGTCGTGTATCTGATGCACCGGCGACTGCTAAAAGGGGAGCTTTGGCGCTGGTACCATCTGGACGTCGGCCGACCGCTGATTGCTGCGGCGAGTATCGGAGGCCTCTGGAATTTCCTAATCCCCACTTTCGAATCCGGATGGTTGAGTCTGTCAAGTCTGGTGCTGGCATCGATCGCAATGTTCGCGGCTGCTATCATCGCGGCGCCTGAGATTCGATCATTGACAATACGGTGGCTTGCAGAACCGCCCGCCGAAAAACCATGAACCACGCAGAGATTCTGGTCTTCACGCCGACTTACAACGAGTCCAATAACATTCGCTCGCTCATCGAGCAGATATTCGAGCTTGGCTTGCCGGTCGACGTTCTTGTAGTCGACGACA
>VBDE01000233.1 GCA_005883665.1 Betaproteobacteria bacterium | reverse complement strand
GCGCGACCGAAAAGACAACTGCATCATCGTCTGCTCGATCGAAAACGTCGACCCTATGGGGGTGCATACGGGCGACTCCATCACCGTGGCGCCCGCGCAGACCCTGACGGACAAGGAATACCAGGTCATGCGCGACGCGGCGATCGCCGTGCTGCGGGAGATCGGTGTCGACACCGGCGGCTCGAACGTGCAATTCGCCGTCAATCCGGAAGACGGGCGCATGCTCGTGATCGAGATGAATCCGCGCGTCTCGCGCTCCTCCGCCCTTGCGTCCAAGGCGACCGGGTTCCCGATCGCCAAGGTGGCGGCCAAGCTCGCGGTCGGATACACCCTCGATGAGCTGAGGAACGAGATCACCGGCGGCGCGACGCCCGCTTCGTTCGAACCGAGCATCGACTACATCGTCACCAAGGTCCCGCGTTTCGCGTTCGAGAAATTTCCCCAGGCGAACGACAGGCTGACGACGCAGATGAAATCGGTGGGGGAGGTCATGGCGATCGGCCGCACCTTCCAGGAGTCGTTTCAGAAGGCGCTGCGGGGGCTCGAGGTGGGCGTCGACGGGCTCAATCAGAAAACGACGGATCGCGAGAAGCTCGAAAAGGAGCTCGGCGAACCGGGGCCGGAGCGCATCTGGTACGTGGGCGATGCCTTCGAGAACGGATTCACGCTGGAGGAAGTGCACCAGCTCACGCACATCGATCCCTGGTTTCTCGCGCAGATCAAGGAGATCGTCGACCTTGAGATGGATCTCGACGACAAGCGGCTCGCGGACCTGGATGCGCAAACGCTGCAAATGCTCAAGCGCAAGGGATTTTCCGACAGAAGGCTTGGGTACCTTTTCAATGCGAGCGAAGGGGAGGTTCGGACCGCGAGGCATCGCTTCGGAATCCGCCCGGTCTACAAGCGCGTCGATACCTGCGCGGCGGAGTTCGCGACCCGGACCGCGTACATGTACTCGACTTACGAAGACGAATGCGAGGCCTTGCCCACTCAGCGGAAAAAGGTGATCGTGCTGGGGGGCGGGCCGAATCGCATCGGACAGGGCATCGAATTCGATTACTGTTGCGTTCACGCGGCGCTCGCGCTGCGCGAAGACGGATTCGAGACGATCATGGTCAACTGCAACCCGGAAACGGTCTCGACCGACTACGATACTTCCGACCGCCTCTATTTCGAACCGCTTACGCTTGAGGACGTCCTCGAGATCGTAGACAAGGAAAAACCTTCCGGAGTGATCGTCCAGTTCGGCGGGCAGACCCCCTTGAAACTCGCCCGGGATCTGGAGGCAAACGGCGTGCCCATCATAGGCACGACACCGGACATGATCGACATGGCGGAGGACCGCGAGCGCTTTCAGCAGCTGATCGACCGCCTGGGCTTGAGACAACCGCCGAATCGCTCGGCCCGCACGGAAGCCGACGCGCTGCGCCTCGCGGGGGAAATCGGCTATCCGCTGGTGGTGCGTCCGAGCTATGTGCTGGGCGGACGCGCGATGGAGATCGTGCACGAGCAGAAGGACCTCGAGCGTTACATGCACGAAGCGGTCAAAGTCTCGAACGACTCGCCGGTGCTGCTCGACCGGTTCCTCTCCGACGCCACGGAGGTGGACGTGGACGCGGTCAGCGACGGCGAACGCGTACTGATCGGCGGCGTCATGGAGCACATCGAGCAGGCCGGGGTGCATTCCGGCGATTCGGCGTGCTCCTTGCCGCCGCATTCCCTGAGCGCCCGCGTCGAGCGGGAGCTCCGCCGGCAGACCGTTGAACTCGCTCACGCGCTGAAGGTCGTCGGCCTGATGAACGTGCAATTCGCAATTCAACGGGACGTCATATACGTGCTCGAAGTCAACCCCCGCGCCTCGCGCACGGTGCCTTTCGTCGGCAAGGCCACCGGCGTTCCGCTTGCCAAAATCGCCGCGCGCTGCATGGTGGGGAAGACCCTCGCGCAGCAGGACGCGCGGGCTGAGGTGGTTCCAGGTTATTTCTCCGTGAAGGAAGCCGTGTTTCCGTTCGTGAAGTTTCCAGGTGTCGACACCATTCTCGGCCCCGAGATGAAATCGACCGGGGAAGTGATGGGCGTGGGGAAGAGCTTCGGGGAGGCTTTCGTCAAATCACAGCTCGCCGCGAGCGCGAAGCTCCCGGAGATCGGCACGGCGTTCATCAGCGTGCGCGACGGCGACAAGCTGGCGGTGGTGCAGGTCGCGCGCGAGCTCCTCAAGCTAGGGTTTCGACTGCTCGCGACCCGAGGGACGGCCGGGGTGCTCGCCGCGCACGGCATTGCGGTGACCGTCGTCAACAAGGTGGTCGAAGGCCGGCCGCACATCGTCGACATGATCAAGAACGGCGAGGTGAGTCTGGTGGTGAATACAGTGGAGGAAAAGCGTAGCGCCGTCTCGGATTCGCGCTCCATCCGGACCAGCGCGGTGCAGCGGCGTGTGACCTATTACACCACCGTGGCGGGCGCCCGGGCGGCCTGCGAGGGCATGCGGCACATGAAATCCCTGGTGCCGTACCCTCTTCAGGGGCTGCACGCCGGCCTGCGCCCGCGCGGGCCTATTGCAAAATGGCTCGAAAAGTGGTCACATTAGCTCGCTTTCCAGGAATTCTTCTGTTCTGAATAACCGATGCCGCTGTCAGGCGCTCTTGGGCGCCGCGGCGGCTTATTCTTGATACGGCCATGAGCACGATTCCGCTGACCACGACCGGGGCCGAGCTGTTGCGACAGGAGTTGCACCGTCTGAAAACGGTGGAACGGCCGAACGCGACTACGGCGATCGCCGAAGCGCGGACTCACGGTGATCTTTCGGAGAACGCCGAATACGACGCCGCCAAGGAGCGTCAGGGCTTCATCGAAGGCAGGATCAAGGAGATCGAAACCAAGCTCGCCAACGCACAAGTCATCGATCCGAAGCGGGTCGACGCCGAGGGGCGGTGCGTGTTCGGCGCCACCGTCGATCTTGAGGAGACGAAGGTCGGCGAGTCGGTGACCTATCAAATCGTCGGAGACGACGAAGCCGACATCAAGAAAGGCAAGATCTCGATCAGCTCGCCCATTGCGCGGGCGCTCATCGGCAAATACGCGGGGGAGCGGGTCGAGGTGCAGACGCCCGGCGGGGTGAGGAAGTACGAGGTGCTGGAGGTGCGGTACGAGTAGATTCTAGCGTCGGCGTCGCACGTTGCGCCGCGCGTTGATCTCCGGGCGGCGCTCTTCGGCCTCGGGGTTTTGGCGAAAAATGACCAAGATCTTGCCGATATGCTGAATCGGCTGCGCCCCGGTGCTGCGACAGATTTCTTCGAGGAGCGCGTCGCGAGTGGGCCGATCGGCATCCCGAGCGCGAACCTTGATCAGCTCGTGAGCGTTCAGGCCGCGGTCGATTTCCGCCAGAACCGAGGAAGACAGACCTTCAGCGCCGATCAGCACCACCGGGTCGAGAACGTGCGCGCGCGCTTTCAGCTCGCGCCGCCGGGTGGGGGATAATTCGGGCATCGAGAAAGTCTAGAGAATGGCCCGAAGCAAATCCAGCAGCGCATGGCTCAAGCGCCACGTCAGCGATCCTTACGTGCATCGGGCCAGAGCCGAAGGTTACCGCTCGCGCTCGGCCTACAAGCTCATCGAAATCGCGAAACGCGACAGGCTCGCGCGTCCGGGAGACCATGTGGTCGATCTCGGCGCCGCGCCAGGGGGCTGGGCACAAGCCCTTGCGGAACGCGTCGGGCGGTCCGGACGCGTCATTGCAGTCGATCTTCTGGAAATTGCGCCGATACCTGGAGTTACGATCGTCCGCGGAGATTTCCGGGAAGAAACCGTGCTTCGGCGACTCAAGGATACTGTGGAAGGTCGAAAGCTCGACCTTGTAGTTTCCGACATGGCCCCCAATCTTAGCGGCGTGAGCGCGACCGATCAGGCCCGAAGTATCCATTTGTGCGAATTGGCGCTCGAATTCGCCAGGGCTCACCTGAAAACGCAAGGCGCGTTCCTGGTCAAAGTGTTTCAGGGCACTGGGTATCCCGCGTTCCTGGCGGCAATGCGCGGTGTTTTCGTCGCCGTTGCCTCGCGAAAGCCCGGGGCCTCGCGCGGCGACTCCAAAGAGATGTATCTGGTAGGCAAGGAACTAAGGGGCGGCACTGGTCGCTGAGCCTTCTTGGGCTTAGAATGGAAGGCATGCGTTTCGCTGCAGGAAAGGAAGCACGTTGAATAACCTCTTCAAGAACCTCGTGATTTGGCTCGTCATCGGGCTCGTCCTGATGACGGTTTTCAACCAGTTCAACACGCGCCAGCAGACCCAGGCCGTGATGGACTATTCGCAATTCATGGAGGAGGTCAAGGCCGGGCGCATCGCCGAGGTGATGATCGAAGGGCGCGACCTCAAGGCCAAGACCACCGACGGGAAGCCCGTCAACAGCTATTCTCCCGGAGACATCTGGCTGGTTTCAGACCTGCTCAAGTACGGAGTCAAAATCAAGGCGAAACGGGAAGAAGAACCTTCGCTCCTCATGAATATCTTCGTCTCGTGGTTCCCGATGCTGCTCCTCATCGGCGTGTGGATTTTCTTCATGCGCCAGATGCAGGGCGGAGGGCGGGGCGGCGCCTTCTCGTTCGGAAAGTCTCGCGCGAGGATGATCGATGAGTCCAACAACAACATGACCTTCGCCGATGTCGCCGGCTGCGAAGAGGCCAAGGATGAAGTTTCCGAGCTGGTCGATTTCCTGCGCGATCCCGCCAAGTTCCAGAAGCTCGGCGGTCGCATCCCGAAGGGCGTGCTGATGGTCGGCAACCCCGGCACGGGAAAGACGCTGCTTGCGCGCGCGATCGCCGGAGAGGCGAAAGTGCCTTTCTTTTCGATTTCCGGGTCCGACTTCGTGGAAATGTTCGTCGGCGTGGGCGCTGCGCGCGTTCGCGACATGTTCGACCAGGCGAAGAAACACGCCCCCTGCATCGTGTTCATCGATGAAATCGACGCGGTGGGCCGACAACGAGGAGCCGGCCTGGGCGGCGGTAACGACGAGCGCGAACAGACGCTTAACCAGCTTTTGGTTGAAATGGACGGATTCGAGGGAACGACCGGCGTGATCGTCATCGCAGCAACCAATCGTCCCGACGTACTCGACCCGGCGCTTTTGCGCCCCGGCAGGTTCGACCGGCAGGTGGTCGTGCCGCTCCCCGATATCCGCGGCCGCGAGCAGATTCTGCTGGTGCACATGAGGAAGGTTCCCGTGGCGCCGGACGTCAAGGCGGAAATCATCGCGCGCGGGACGCCGGGCTTCTCGGGCGCCGACCTCGCCAACCTCGTCAACGAGGCGGCGCTCTTTGCCGCACGCAAGAACAAGCGCCTGGTGGACATGGACGATTTCGAGCGAGCCAAGGACAAGATCGTCATGGGCGCGGAGCGCCGCTCGATGGTCATGCCCGAGGAAGAGCGCAGGAACACCGCCTACCACGAGTCGGGACACGCGGTGGTGGCGAAGCTCCTTCCCAAGACCGATCCGGTGCACAAGGTCACGATCATCCCGCGCGGGCGGGCGCTGGGCGTCACGATGCAACTGCCCGAGCAGGACCGCTACAGCATGGACAGGGATCGGCTGCTCTCGACGATTGCCGTCCTCTTCGGCGGGCGCATCGCTGAGGAATTGTTCATGGGCCAGATGACGACCGGCGCTTCGAACGATTTCGAGCGCGCCACCGCCCTGGCCCGCAGCATGGTGACTCAGTGGGGCATGTCGGACGCGATGGGTCCCATGGTCTACGGCGAGAACGAGGGGGAAGTGTTCCTCGGACGCTCGATCACCACGCACAAGAACGTATCCGAGGTGACGATGCAGAAGGTTGATACCGAGATTCGGAAAATCATCGATCAGCAGTTCGCGCTGGCCAAGAAACTCATCCTCGACAACCGCGACAAAGTCGAAGCCATGGCGAAGGCCCTGCTCGAGCTGGAAACCATCGACTCCGACCAGATCCAGGACATCATGGATGGCCGGCCGCCTCGCCCACCCAAGCCGCCTGCGCAGGCGCCGCAACAGCCGCCTCAGGCGGGAGCGCCTGGCGCGGCTGAACCTGCACCCGTTTCTTAGCTCATTCCGAGAACGAGGCCCGAAGCCTGCTTCGGGCTTTTTAATGTCTGCGGCTGTGACGGCTCAAAGTCTGCGCTGTGGCAGATTCCGACTGATGCTCGATCGCCCGCTAGTCGCGGGCGTGGTCAATGTGACGCCCGATTCGTTTTCCGACGGCGGGAATTACCTCGAGCCGGGGGCCGCGATAGCGCATGCGCAACCGCTGATGGACGAGGGAGCGGACCTTGTCGATATCGGCGCTGAATCGAGCCGCCCGGGAGCCAGTAGCGTGTCGGCCGAGCAGGAACTGTCGCGGCTGATGCCGGTGCTCGACGGTCTCAGGGCTTGTCCAGTGCCCATTTCCGTCGATACCACAAAACCCGAGGTGATGCGCGCGGTGATCGGCGCCGGCGCGGCGATGATCAACGACATCGGCGCGCTGCGTGCACCCGGCGCGCTCGAAGCGGTGGCGGCCTCCGACGCCGGGGTGTGCCTCATGCACATGCTGGGAGAGCCGCGCACGATGCAGCGCGGGCCGCGCTACGGCGACGTGGTGGCGGAGGTCCGCGCGTTTCTCGCCGAACGCGTCGCCGCGGCCGAGGCGCGCGGCATCGCCCGCGAGCGCATCGTCATCGATCCCGGCTTCGGTTTCGGCAAGACTGTAGCCCACAATTTCGAGCTGCTGCGCAATCTCCACCGGTTCGCCGAAATGGGTCTGCCCGTGATGGCCGGGTGGTCGCGCAAGTCGACCCTCGGCACGATCACCGGCCGCGAGGTCGGTGATCGGCTTGCGGCAAGCATCGCCGCGGCTTTGCTGGCGGTTCAGCACGGAGCTACAATCGTTCGCGTGCACGACGTGGCGGCGACGCGAGACGCGTTTGCCGTGCTCGCCGAGATGGACGGGCATGGGGGCCGCGGAAAGCAATGAGCAGAAAGTATTTCGGAACGGACGGAGTACGCGGAAAGGTCGGCGAGGGGCCGATCACGCCGGAATTCATCATGCGGCTCGGTTTCGCCGCCGGCGAGGTGCTGATGCGGCGATCGACGATGCCGGAGGGCGAGCACCCGGCAGTCCTGATCGGCAAGGACACCCGCATCTCGGGCTACATGCTCGAGGCCTCCCTTGAAGCTGGATTCGCCGCCGCGGGCGTGGACGTGATGCTGACCGGACCGCTGCCGACCCCTGCGATCGCCTATTTGACCCGGGCACTGCGGTTGCAGGCCGGGGTCGTGATCAGCGCTTCGCACAACCCGTATCAGGACAACGGCATCAAGTTTTTTTCCGCAGAGGGCAGCAAGCTTCCCGACGGCGTGGAGATGGATATCGAGACCCGGCTCGACCGCCCGATGCACTGCAAGGAATCGGCGAGCCTCGGAAAGGCCCGCCGCGTCGAGGACGCCCGGGGCCGCTATATCGAGTTCTGCAAGAGCACGTTTCCCTCCTCGCTCGACCTTCGCGGAATGAAGATCGTGATCGACTGCGCGCACGGCGCGACCTATCACGTCGCTCCCCACGTGTTCCACGAGCTGGGCGCCGACGTCGAAACGATCGGAGCGGATCCCGACGGATTCAACATCAACGATCGGGCCGGAACCGCGCATCCGGAGGTCCTGCAGCGGGCGATTGCCGAGCACAAGGCGGATCTGGGCATCGCGCTCGATGGGGACGGCGACCGCGTGCTCATGGCCGACCCTGTTCGTCATCGCGCGCGAGCGCGCGAAAGACGGCGGGCTGAAAGGCGTCGCCGGAACCTTGATGACCAATCTTGCGCTGGAGCGCGCGCTGGAGAAAATGGGGGTTTCCTTCGCGCGCGCCAAGGTCGGGGACCGCTACGTGCTGGAACTGCTACAGGAAAAAGACTGGCAGCTGGGAGGTGAGAATTCCGGGCACATCATCTGCCTGGACAAGCACACGACCGGCGACGGCATCGTCTCGGCCTTGCAGGTGCTCTCGGCGCTGCGGACAGGCCGAGCAACCCTCGGGACCCTGTGCCGGGGACTCGAGCTCTACCCGCAGGAGCTCGTCAACGTGCGCGTGTCCAAGGATTTCGACTGGCAGAAGCAGCCGGCGGTCGCAAAGGCGAAACGCGAGGCCGAGCGCGCCCTCGGCAACGACGGACGGGTGCTGCTGCGTCCGTCGGGCACGGAGCCCGTGCTGCGCGTCATGGTGGAAGGCAAGGACGACGCAGAAGTGCGCCGCCTTGCCAGAATGATCGCCGAAACCGTGCAAGAGGCAGTCTAGTTTCTCCGGATGATCGCGCTGCCGCTGGTCGCTATCGATCGCGGAGTCCTGGCACTGGTATGCGCGGAGCCGGGAGACGATGAATCGAGCGCCGACCGAATGCTCGAGCGCCTGCTGGGCTACCGCGTGTTCTCGGACGGCGCCGGGAAAATGAATCTTTCAGTCGAGGACGTGCAGGGCGGCCTTTTGCTCGTTCCGCAATTCACTCTTGCAGCGGACACCTCCAAAGGCATGCGTCCGAGCTTTTCGTCGGCGCTCGCGGCCGATGCGGCTCGCAAGCTCTTCGATCATCTCGTCGGGCGCGCGCGCTCGCGCTATTCCAAGGTCGCGTGCGGCCGCTTCGGCGAACACATGCACGTCGGTCTGGTGAACGACGGCCCGGTGACGTTCTGGCTGCGCGCCTCGCCCGCTCGTGGTCCCGACCCCCGAACATCCGCAAGACTCTGAATTTTCCAGCGTTTTCGGTTGACCCTCGAAGCGATACGGCGGTAGAATCTCCCCCTTTTTGGCTCTCCCGAAACGGGATGCGCGCGAGGCTAGTAGCAGGCAACTGGAAGATGCACGGCAGCCTCGCAGCGAACGCACGGCTGCTGGACGCGCTCAAGGCGGGCCTTGAGCAAGCCGAGGGTCTCGGTTACGCGGTGTGCGCGCCGTTTCCATACCTCCCGCAAGTCTCGGAGGCGCTGTCGGGCAGCCGGATTGCCTGGGGTGCGCAGAACGTTTCCGAGCACGACTCCGGACCCTACACGGGAGAGGTGTCGGGAGCGATGCTCAAGGAGTTCGGCTGCCGTTTCGCGATCGTCGGCCATTCGGAGCGGCGCGGCCTCTACGGGGAGAACGATAGTAGAGTCGCGGCGAAATTCGTTGCGGCCCAGCGCGCCGGATTAGAGCCTATTCTGTGCGTAGGGGAAACCTTGGAGCAGCGCGATCGCGGCGAGACGGAAAACGTGGTCGGGCGTCAGCTCGATGCGGTGCTCGACGTCGCCGAGGTCGCGGCGCTTGCGAACGCCGTGCTCGCTTACGAACCGGTCTGGGCGATCGGCACGGGCAGGAACGCGACACCGCAGCAGGCCCAGGACGTGCACGCATTCATCCGCGCGAGGATCAGAGCGAGCGACGGGGCACTGGCGGGCAACGTGACGATCCTGTACGGCGGCAGCGTCAAGCCAATCAATGCCTCCGAGCTGTTCGCGATGCCCGACGTCGACGGCGGGTTGATCGGCGGGGCTTCGCTCGTGGCGGAGGACTTCATCGCGATCTGCGCCGCGGCGCGAAGATAACTCTGGAGAATGCAAACATGGATTTCTGGTTCACGCTGATCCTCATCGTCGACGTCATCGTCGCGCTTTGCATCATCGGACTCGTTCTGCTCCAGCACGGCAAGGGAGCGGATGTGGGCGCAGCTTTCGGAAGCGGCGCCTCGGGAAGCCTGTTCGGCGCAAGCGGCTCGGCCAATTTTCTTTCTCGCACTACGGCCATCCTCGCAGTCGTGTTCTTCCTCACGACTTTCGTGCTCGCCTACCTTGCCTCGAGCAAGCCGCGCGTGGGCGGAGGCGTGATGGATGCGGTCAAGGAACAGCCGCAGCCGACGCAGCAAGCGCCCGCGTCCCAGACGGCGCCCGACGCGGCGAAGGCGTCCGACGCGGCGAAATCGAAAGCAAACGAGGTGCCGAAGTAGTAAAATCGAGCGGTTGAGGACGGGCTCGTTTCCGACACGACGACGCATCAAGCCCACCATGCCGACGTGGTGAAATTGGTAGACACGCCGTCTT